>DAHVFG010000024.1:0-30394 GCA_027317125.1 Chloroflexota bacterium
AAGTAAGCGTGACAGTCGCCGCGCCGGAGCAGGGCATCCCCTTCAGATTGCCTGTGGGTGAGTACCAGATGCGGCTGCGCGGCACCGATGGCAAGATAGTGGCGGACAGCGAGCGTAAGATAGTGGCTTTTGGGCCGCGCCGCGACGGTATCGCCTACAAGGTTATCGCCGCCAGCAAGTGGACCCTCCCCGACGCCAGCACCGGCCCGAACGACACAATCTTCGTCAGCGGCGAGAAGGCGCTATATGTCCAGCCCACCGAGGAGCGCGAATACGACGCCTTTTACGCCGCAGCGCTATTGAACCCGCAGCAGAGAGCAGCGCAAGACCGCCGGGGTATATGGTCGTGGCTGCCCGCGGGCAGCTTCTCCGGTTCGGCGCTCTCTGTAACGGCGAATGGCGCTGCGACACAGACGATCCGCAAGGCCACTTACTACGTCAAACAGACCCCGGGAGCCGCGTTGGGCTACACTATTCTCCCCTACGACGCAAGCGCGGGTGAGGGGGTTTCTACCTTTGAAGCCTTTGAGTTGCAACCGCAAAGCGGCGTCACGACCATTTCGACGTCGGGCAAAGCGGGCAGCAGCCGCGAGATCCGCGTGGTCAATCCAGGCATGGGCGGCGCGCTCCTCGGCCTGGCCTTCGCTCCACTCATAGGCGGTCTCTCCTGGCTGCTGTACCGCCGCCGGAGAACGCGATGAGCTATTTGGTTTCAAGCCGCTCGCTAAGCGTTGAGATCGACCCGAACAGTGGACGCCTGGTGCGCATTCGCAACCTGGCTCGCGATCTCGACCTGATCGCCGCACCCTGGGCGAACGCACCCTTTCGCCTGGAGCTGGCAAGGCTCGGTGTGGTTGAGGGCTTCAGCGACTTCCTGTGCGCGCCGCTGGCGAATGGCTTGCGGCTTATCTGGCGCGCGCCGCACGACATCACCCTGAGGGGCGATATTCTCGTGCGCGGCGAAGATATTCTCTTTACGATATCCGCTGCCAACGCAGGCAAGGCAACCATCGATAGAATCGAGTACCCCATCATCAGTGGTATCCAGCGCCTGGGTGGGCCAGGGCAGGATGACCTGGCTCATAGCCATGCCACCGGTATGCTCTTCCACGACCCGCTTGATCTCTTCGAGCCAGACCCGCATAACCAGCGTCGCCTGCGCTTCTCGCCCTATCCCGAAGGCTTTGCCGGCTCAACCATGCAGTTCCTCGCCTACTATGCCCGCAATCGCGGCGGTTTCTTCATCGGCACCGAGGATGGGGAGAAGAGCCTGAAGTGGTACAACTTCTATAAGGAAGCTGATTCGGGCGATAGCCTCTGCTGTAGCATAATGCACAAAGCCTCTGTGTTGGAGCCGGGCCGCTCGTTCACTCCACCTTATCCGGTAGCCCTCGCCGCGTTGGTCGAGGGCACGTGGCACGAAGCTGCGGACCGCTATCGCTCCTGGGCCTTCAAGCAAGGGTGGGCGCAGCCGGGGCCGCGCAGTCGCTGGCTGCGCGAAGAAGTTGGCATCTGCACCTTTGGTATCAATTCCCGCTACGACCGTTCGGCATGGCTTCACGAGATACACCGCATGGCAGGCACGCACGTCTTCCACGTGCTCGGTCCTAACTGGGCCAGCTTCGGGCACGACTACCGCAACAACCTGCCGCGCTGCCGCGACGACTGGTTCCCTGCGACTTTTCACCCCGCCAACCTGGGGGCGATCAGCCTCAACTGCGACTACTGGGCGCCCTTCGAGTTCGATCTCCTCTCTAACTACTCAGCCGACTCCACCGACCCGGTGATGGAGTCGCGTATGGTGCAAAATGACGCCGAGATGGGATTGAGCGACCCGGGTCTTGTTGGCTTCCCCTTCATGTGCGCGGGCACCGATTACTGGCATGATTTCCATCTGCTGCGCGATGAGCGCCTGGTGGCCGAATATGGGCCGGACGCGCTCTACCACGACATCTCGGTGAGCAATTTACTGCTGCAATGCCTGGCAGCAAACCACAACCATCTGCCGGGCGCGGGCAACGCCATAGCTGAGGCTTTTACCGGTATGTACCGCGACACCAGCGCGGCCATGTCAAAAGCAAAGGGCGCCTACGTACCTGCGGGCACCGAGGTGATCAGTGAGATTTTCCTTAGTCTCTTCGACTATTACCAGGCGCGGGCCGAGGCCGGACCATATGCACCGTTCGAGGTGAATGCTTTCCGCGATTGGCTGTTGCAAGGGCGGGCCGAGAAGATACCAATGTTCACATACGTCTTTCAAGATCGCGCGCCTTTGCGGATGGACGGCTGGGCCAGGCTCTCACCCGAGTCGGGTGACCTCTTCTACTGGACGGCGGCCCAGGTTCTGTTGAACGGTGGGCTGTTGCAACTCAACTATGAATTCAGCGCGCTGGAAGACTTGAACGGCAACTTTGACGACCCCGCCGAGCACTACTACAGCTTCGATGAGCGCCACCACGCCATCGACCCGCAAAAGGCGGCTTTTGTCGGCGAGGTAGCTCGCACCCGGACCGGACAGGCCAATCGCTTCCTGGCCTACGGCCAGCTGTTGCCCGCACCCGCAGTCGATGCCCCGCCCGTAAAGTTGAACTACCTCACTTACAACGTCGCAAAGGATGACCCGATTTACGGCGACCGGGGCCAGATGACTGTTTCCAGCGTCCTGGCTAGCGCCTGGCAGCATGACGGAAAAACGATCTGGCTCGTCGCAAACCTGTTGTCCGCAGAGCAAGAGGTCCGCGTCGATGGTAAGAACCTCGCTTTACCACCACGAAAGGTGCGTATTATCGAGTTCTGAGGACCGAGGGCTGACCGATTGGCCCTCCAATTTGAGAAAGGAAAATCATCATAGTGGACAACCTTAACGTACTCGCGGGGAGCCCTCTCGCCGGCCTACCTATGCTGCGTGATGCGACTTCTCGGCGCGCATCAAGCTGGGATCGTAGCGGCGGCAACGACGACCGGCTGCATATTCGGCCCGGCGAAGAAGTGGTACTTGCTGACATTCAGGGTGCGGGCTGCGTCCGGCACATCTGGGTCACGATAGCCTGCGACGAGCCGGACTATCTGCGCAAGATCGTGCTACAGGCCTGGTGGGACGGCGAGGAGACCCCAAGCATCAAGGTTCCTATTGGCGATTTCTTCGGCATGGGGCATGCCCAGAGCCACAATTTCAGCGCGTTACCTTTGCAAATGAGTCCGCAAGACGGCAAGGGCTTCAACTGCTGGTTCCCAATGCCTTTCGCTCGTTCGGCGCGCATCACCGCGACAAGCGAGTGCAGCACAGAGGTGCTTTTCTATTATTATGTAGACTACCAACAATACGACTCGCTTCCCGATGGGCTTGGCTATTTTCACGCGCAGTGGCGGCGTCAGAACCCCACCGATGGCGTCTCTGAAGAAGGCATGACCAACGAGGAGTTCCTGTTGCAGGGCCGTAACACCAGCGGTGACGGCAATTATGTCATCCTTGAAGCTCGCGGGCGCGGCCACTATGTCGGCTGTAACCTGAACGTCCATAATCTGCGAATCACCGAGCAATGGAACTGGTACGGCGAGGGCGATGACATGATCTTCGTGGACGGCGAGGCCTTCCCGCCAAGCCTGCACGGCACAGGCACCGAGGACTACTTCAACACTGCCTGGTGCCCGGCAGAGGAGTATTCGTCTCCCTATCACGGCATCACCATGGCGGGCGGGCCGAACTGGTCGGGCAAGATCTCGCTCTATCGCTTCCACATCGAGGACCCGATCTGCTTCCGCGAATCGCTGCTCGTGACTATCGAGCACGGCCACAACAACCAGCGCTCCGACGACGTATCGAGCACCGCCTACTGGTACCAAACCGAGCCGCACCTGCCGTTCAGCCTGCTGCCTGGGGAGGCGCGTCTCCCCAGGCCGGACGACCCTGCTGAGTGGTGAATTCGAGGCATACAACATGCGACCGAGCAACGGCGTTCGCACCTTCAGCGCGCAAGATACCCAGGTGGCTTTTCCGCTTGGCGGCATAGGCACCGGCAACGTCTCTGTGGGCGCACGCGGCGACCTGCGCGACTGGGAGATCTTCAACCGCCCCGGCAAAGGCGCTATGCTGCCCAATACCTTCTTCGCGCTCCGCACCAAGATAGGTAATAATCTCGCCGTTGCGCGAGTGCTGGAAGGGCCGGTGCAGCCGCCGCATAACCTATCGCACGGCTACCACCCATGGACCGCTATGGGCTTGCCGCGCTTCGCCGAGGCGACTTTTAGAGGCGAATACCCTTTTGCACGCGTTGACTTCGCAGATGATGCGCTGCCTGTGCATGTGCAGCTTGAGGCATTTACGCCCTTCGTGCCGCTCGACCCTGATAAATCGGGCTTGCCCTGCGCTATATTCACCTACACACTGGTCAACCTGAGCAGCGAAGTCGTTCAATTGACCATCGCCGGCTCGCTCTTCAACGCTGTGGGCGGGGTGGCCTTCGATGCTTTCGGCAATATCGCTGCGGGTGGACTTGGCCTGAATATCAACGATTTGCGTGAGGAAGCTGATTTGCGCGGGCTGCACCTGCGCTCAGAGCAGTATGCGCCTGGTAGCCTGCTCTATGGCGATATGAGCCTGGCGACTACCCACCCCAACGTGACCGTCAAGCAGGCCTGGCTGCGTGGGGCCTGGTATGACTTCCTTCAGGAGTTCTGGGACGACTTCAGCGCCGACGGTCTGCTCACCGACCTGGGATACAGCTCCCCCTCAGATATAGGCAAGTCCGATACCTGCACCCTGGGGCTGGTGGATACTCTCGCCCCCGGCGAGCAGAAAGCGTACCCCTTCCTGCTCACCTGGTTTTTTCCGAACCGTACTAATAGCTGGGACAACAACCCCGGCGCACCGCTCGTGCGTAATCACTATGCCGGGCAATTCAGCAGCTCGTGGGACATAGCTCGTTATTTGGTCGGGCATTTGCCGAGCCTCGAAGCGGACACACGGCGCTTTCATGCCGCACTCTTTGGGAGCACCCTGCCGGACTATGTGCTCGACGCGCTATCAGCGAATATCGTGCCTGTACGTAGCACAACCTGCTTCTGGCTGGAGGACGGGCGTTTTTTCGGCTTTGAGGGCTGCTTCGATAAGGCGGGGTGTTGTGAAGGTAATTGTACCCACGTCTGGAGCTACGCCCAAACGCTGGCCTACCTCTTCCCAAGCCTCGAACGCGAGATGCGCCGTATCGAGTTCATCGTGGAGACAGAGCCGAGCGGCTACATGTACTTCCGCACGCATCAGACCTTCGGCAGCCGCTTCGTCTGGGGCTGGGGCGACCGGGAGCCGGAAGCGGCAGTAGATGGACAGATGGGCAGCATCCTGCGCGTCTACCGCGAGTGGCTACTGAGCGGCGACCGCGCCTGGTTGGAAGCGGTCTGGCCCGGTGTCAAGCGGGCTATCGCATACGCCGCCACCCGCTGGGACACGGACCGCGACAACGTGCTCGACGGCAGGCAGCACAACACCTATGACATCGACTTTTATGGGCCTAACCCGCTTTGCACTGTCTACTATCTCGCTGCGCTTCGTGCAGTTGAAGAGCTGGCCCACATAATGAGCGAGCCGGAGCTTGCGCAGCGCGCTCGTGCGGCATTCGACGCAGGCAGTCGCCGCGCCGACGAGCTACTTTGGAACGGCGAGTATTTCGTCCAGCGCCTCGACGATGTGAACGCCTATAAATACCAGCACGGAGACGGCTGCCTCTCCGACCAACTACTTGGCCAGCTATACGCCCGCCTCCTCGGCCTGGGCGACCTGTTGCCGGAGGAGCATGTGCGTTCGGCTGTAGGATCGGTCTTCGCCCACAACTTCAAGCGCGACTTCCGGGACCACGTCAACTGCCAGCGCACCTATGTCTTGAACGACGAGGCGGGGCTGTTGCTCTGCACATGGCCGCGTGGCGGTCGTCCCAGCCTGCCTTTCGTCTACTCCGACGAGGTGTGGACCGGCATCGAGTACCAGGTCGCGGCACACCTGATCTACGAGGGGCTAATGGAAGAAGGACTTCAGATTGTAAAGGCGGTGCGCGACAGGCACGACGGCGTGCGCCGCAACCCCTGGGATGAAGTGGAGTGCGGGCATCACTACGCCCGCAGTATGTCCAGCTGGGCACTGCTCCTGGCCCTCAGCGGCTTTCATTACGATGCGGCGCTCGGCTCAATAGCCTTCGCCCCCGCAGTTCAGAAAGATGCTTTCCGGTGCTTCTTCAGCGCGGGTACAGGCTGGGGCAGCTTCGGGCAGCAGAGTGAGCAGGATATGCTTTCGGCCAGCCTGACGCTTGGCTACGGACACCTTGAGTTGCAGCGGTTCGGCTTGCAGCCTGCCTGGGTTGCGCGTACAGTCCGAGCTAATATCAACGGTAAGCCGCTACCCGCCCGCCTGGAACACTCTGATGGCGGAGCACAAATCGGGTTTGAACAACCCCTCAAGTTGATAGCAGGCGACAGGTTGGAGGTCGCGCTAACGAGATTGAGCACCAACGAGAGCTAAGAGCCACTTTGGAAGCTGGAAAAGGAGCTTACCATGAACGCCAATGAAGCTACACAGGAAGTCGTGCTGGTTGCCAGCGGCGACTTGCGCCAATCGGCCAACAAAGTGTGCTGGCCCGCCCAACGCGCTATGGAAGAAAAGCTGGGGGCAGCCCTGGCCGAGGAAGGCGTAACCGTGCGGCGCGGCCACCCTTATGACCCACAGCTGGAGCACGGCTTTATCTGGAACCAGCGCATGGGTATGGATGTCTTCAAGAACATTGATCCCGACGCCCCCCTCATCGTCGCGGAGGCGGTCTGGCAGTACAGCCACAACGTGCTGGCGGGGCTGCGCGACCATCGCGGGCCGATCCTCACAGTCGCCAACTGGAGCGGGCAGTGGCCTGGCCTGGTGGGCATGCTCAATCTGAACGGCTCGTTGACCAAGATGGGGGTTCCATATTCCACCATCTGGAGCGAGAACTTTGACGATGACTTTTTCCGCCAGGGCATCCGCCAGTGGCTCCACGAGCACAAGATCACCCACGATACCAGCCATGTGCGCGATCTCGACCTGGCCCGGCTGCCGGAGTCCGAGAGGCATCTAGGCCAGGCGTTGGCCCGACAGCTCAAGCATGAGAAGGCGATCATAGGGGTTTTCGATGAAGGCTGCATGGGTATGTACAACGCAATTATTGACGATGAGATGCTCAACCCCTGCGGCGTCTACAAAGAGAGGCTGAGCCAGTCGGCGCTGGTGGCGGCCATGAGGCAGGTCAGCGACGAAGAGGCTAATAAGGCAAGAGCATGGCTTGAGGCGCGCGGCATGACGTTTCACACCGGGTCAAACGAGGCCACCGACCTCACCAACGCGCAGATACATGAGCAGCTTAAGATGTACATAGCCGCCGTGCGTATGGCGCACGACTTTGGCTGCGCCGCCATCGGCATCCAGTACCAGCAAGGTCTGAAGGACTTGGAGCCGGCTTCCGACCTGGTGGAAGGGCTGCTCAACAACGTCGAGAGGCCGCCCGTGTACCACGCCGAGACGGGCGAAGAACTGTACCCAGGCCGCGCCATCCCGCATTTCAACGAAGTGGACGAAGGGGCCGCGATTGACAGCCTGACCACCAACCGCGTTTGGACGGCAATGGGCCTCGACCCGGCCACCACGCTGCATGACTTGCGCTGGGGGCAGCACTTTACCGGCGATGGCATAGACGATTTCGTGTGGGTCTTTCTTATCTCAGGCTCGGTTCCAGCCTCGCACCTGCCGGAAGGCTATGCAAGCGCCGTCGGTGTACGCCAGCCGCCGATGTATTTCCGGCTGGGCGGCAGCACGCTCAAAGGGGCTAGCAAAGCGGGGGAGATCGTTTGGAGCCGCATCTTCGTCATGGGCGGCAAGCTGCATGCGGACGTAGGGCGGGCCAGCGCCGTTGAGTTGCCGCCGGAGGAGCTAGAGCGACGCTGGCAGGAGACTACTCCTCAGTGGCCTATCATGAACGCCGTGTTGCACGACGTGACCCGCGACCAGATGATGGCCCGCCACAAGGCCAACCACCTCAACGTGGTATACGCACCCAACGCGGAGACAGCCGACCGTGCGCTGGCCGCCAAAGCCGCTATACTCGATGAGATGGGCATCGTCGTGCATCTGTGCGGCTATATTAGCTGGTAGGATATAGGAGGCACAAATGAATAAAGACAGCATGAAACAAGATAGCATGATCGTTGACCTGTTCCGGCACAACACATGGGCCAATCTGAGGCTGCTGGAAGTCTGCGAAGGGCTGAGCGATGAGCAACTGGATGCTACCGTTGCGGGCACTTATGGCTCGATACGCGATACGCTGCGGCACATAATAGGCGCGGAGATGAGCTACGTGGAGCGCGCCACAGGACATCTGCCGGACGAACAGCTCAAGCGCGAGGAGTTTCCAGGCTTCGACGTGCTGAAGCGTATCGCCGGCTGGAGTGGCGAAGAGCTTCTGGCGCTGGCTTTGGCTGCAAGCTCTACCGATATGGTGGAAGAACGGTCAGAAGAATTTCCCGGAGAGACGGTGCTCTACAATCTTGCGGGTCTCCTGACGCAGGTCATCAACCACGCCACCGAGCACAGGACGCAAGCGGCTACTATCCTCACCCAGCGAGGCGTCCAGCCGCCTGAGATGGATGGTTGGGCATATATGGAGGCGATGGGAGAGTTCAAGGTAGTGAAAGAATAGGCATCATGGAGGAGAGGGGCACCATATGAGCCAATTCAACGGCCTGGGTATGGGGCTGGGCAATCTCTCGAGGCTGTCGGGGGCGCAGACGCGCTCGATCAGTGCGGAGAACTTCAGCGGCGAAAAGGGGAGGGGCGGGATGGCTACTGAAGGCACCGGCGCGGAGGCTGCGCGGGACCTGGGCCGTGGCTGGAAGGTCTCCCCAAGCATCAAGATTGCCCCCGGCGAGGTGACGACGCTGGCCGACATAACTGGTTCGGGGGCGATACAGCACATCTGGCTTACCACGCACAGGAGCAAGTGGCGCCAACTGCTCCTGTGCTTCTATTGGGACGGCGACCCGCAGCCTGCCGTCGAGGTGCCGGTGGGCGATTTCTTCTGCAACGGCTGGTGTGAATACAGCCACGTCAGTTCCCTGCCTGTGGCCGTGAACCCCAATGGCGGCTTCAACAGCTACTGGGAGATGCCCTTCCGCAAGGGAGCCAAAATCACAGTCGAAAGCCTGGCGACCGAGGAGGTAACGCTATACTATCAGGTTGACTACACGCTGACCGAGGTGGACACCGAGGCAGCCTACTTCCACGCGCAATGGCGGCGCAGTAACACCCTGCCTTACGGCCAGACGCACACGATCTTGGACGGTGTCAAAGGTGAAGGCCATTATGTAGGTACATACATTGCCTGGGGCGTGAACAACTCGGGCTGGTGGGGAGAGGGCGAGCTTAAGTTTTATATGGACGGTGACAAAGAGTATCCCACGATCTGCGGCACCGGCACGGAAGATTATTTTGGCGGCGCGTGGAACTTCGACGTTCCAGACCAGGGTTACACTGCTTTTACCACGCCCTTCCTCGGCCTGAACCAGGTGTTGAGGCCGGATGGCCTCTACCGCAGCCAGCAGCGTTTCGGCATGTATCGCTGGCATATCATGGACCCCATCCGCTTTGGCTCCGACCTGCGCGTCACTATCCAGGCGCTGGGCTGGCGTGCCGATAGACGCTATCTGCCTCTGCAAGACGACATAGCCTCCACAGCCTTCTGGTACCAGAAAGAAAGCTCGTCGGCACGTCCGCCCGCGCCGAGTGCCGATCAACTTGAAGTGGTATGACGTTGAAGTAGGTGCAGGGGTTCTCCCCTGGCCCCTTCCGCAGAGTAATCCCCTATTAGATGGAGATAAAAGTTGAGCGATCTTTTGCTGGGGATAGATATAGGCACTTCCAGTTCCAAGGGGGTGCTGGCCCGCCCGAACGGTGAGGTCGTAGCTACTTCCACGCGGGCGCACGACCTCTCACTGCCCCGACCAGGCTGGGCAGAGCACGACGCCGAGGCTGTGTGGTGGGCCGATTTCACAGCTATTTGCGCTGATCTCCTGCGCCACGCAGACGGACCGGTAGCCGCAGTGTGCGTTAGCGGTATAGGGCCATGCCTGCTCCCTGCTGATGGTGCGGGCCGTCCACTGCGCCCGGCGATACTCTATGGCATCGACACCAGGGCAATCCGCGAGATAGCAGAGTTGACCGAGCGGTACGGGGCCGAGCGTATACTCTCGCGCTGCGGCTCGCTCCTTACGAGTCAGGCTGTCGGTCCAAAGCTGGCCTGGCTGCGCCGCAACGAGCCGGAGGTGTGGGTGCGCACTCGCCACATGTTCATGGCAAGCTCCTTTATCGTCTATCGCCTGACGGGAGAATATGTGCTCGATCACCACTCGGCGAGCCAGTGCGACCCGCTCTACGACTTGCAAGAGAATCGCTGGATTGAAGAATGGGCGGCGGAGATAGCACCCGGCCTGTCGTTGCCGAGGCTGCTGTGGCCTGCCGAGGTGGCAGGTGCAGTTACACCCGACGCGGCGAAAGCTACCGGCATCACGGTTGGGACGCCTGTGGTCGCAGGCACGATAGACGCCTGGGCTGAGGCCGCAAGCGTGGGGGTGCGGGAGCCAGGCGATCTGATGCTGATGTATGGGACCACCATGTTCCTGGTTGAGGTGGTAGCAGCGCCAAAGCCGCACCCCGGCCTGTGGAGTACAGCGGGCATATTTCCGGGCACCTACAGCCTGGCTGCGGGCATGGCTACTTCGGGCGCGCTCACGGCATGGCTGAGAGATATAGCGGGTGGCTTGCCATATGAAGAACTGGTGGGCGAGGCGGCGCAGGTCGCTCCCGGCTCTGATGGGTTGGTGGCGCTGCCCTACTTCGCCGGAGAGCGCACTCCCCTCTTTGATCCGCGTGCCAGGGGGGTGATCTGTGGGCTGACGCTGAGTCATAGTCGCGGGCATCTTTACAGGGCGCTGCTCGAAGCCACAGGCTATGGCACCCGCCATATCTTCGAAGTTATGCGTGAAGCCGGGGGCGGCGGCAAGCGACTTGTAGCCGTCGGCGGCGGCACGAAAGGTGGCTTGTGGGCGCAGATAGTGTCGGACGTGACAGGCCGCGAACAGGTGTTACCCAGGCAGACAATAGGCGCAAGCTACGGTGACGCGCTGCTGGCGGGGATGGGAAGCGGCCTGGTCAAGCAAGCTGTCGAGTGGAACCCGCCTGCCGCCGTTGTCGTGCCGGAGCCGCACACACGCCAACTTTATGACACGCTCTACCTTGTCTACCGAGAACTTTACCCCGCCACGCGCCCGGCGGCGCACGCGCTGGCCGACTTGCAAATGGGGAAGGCCTAAAAAGCCATAAGGAGAGGGAATGAACAAATACAAAGCTTTGCTCGTGGGCGCAGGCCCGATGGGCAGGGTCTGGGGAGAAACCCTGCGCGATAATCCGAATGTGGAGCTGGTCGGTTGGGTTGACATACAGCAGGGTGTAGCTGCGCGAGCCGCCACTGACCTGGGCCTGGGCAACGTCTATATCGGTGGTGACCTGGGCGAAGCGTTGCGCCGGGTTATGCCCGATTTTGTGGTCGATGTGACGGCTATCCCTGTGCATCACTCGGTAGCGATGCAGGCGCTCAGTTTCGGCGTGCCGGTGTTGGGCGAAAAGCCGATGGCCGACAGCATGGAGCACGCCCGTGAGGTGGTCGCCACCTCGGAGCGCACCGGCAAGCTGTACATGATCAGCCAGAGTCGACGTTACGACCGCCGCCTCCATGCTTATCGTCGCCTGATTGAGGAGCAGTTGGGTTCGTTGAGCATTGTCTACGCCAACTACTTTATGGACCTCTATGTGGGCGGTTACCGGCTGGGGCTTGCGAACCCGTTGCTGCTCGATATGGCTGTCCATACGCTCGATGCCGTCCGCTTCCTCTGTCGCTGCGACGCGGTAAATGTCTATTGCGACGCCTTCAACCCTGGCTGGAGCTGGCAGCCCGGCAACACTACCGCCACCGCGATCTACGAAATGGAGAACGGAGTGCATTTCACCTACTGCGGCTGCTGGGTGAGCGCGGGCTTTCCCACCACCTGGGACTCGGAGTGGCGGGCTATCGGCTCAAACGGCTCGGCCATCTGGGACGGGGCTGACAGGGTGGCCGCCGAGGTGATAGCAGGCCCACGTGAAAACGGGGTCAGGCCCACCGAGGCGCGCACTGTAGAGATAGACAAAAGGATGCCGATAGGCATCGAAGGCTCGCTACGTGAGTTCCTCGATGCGCTGGAAAGAGGCGCGACCCCCACAGGAGAGTGTCACGATAATCTCAAAACTATGGCGATGGTCTTTGGCGCAGCCCAGTCGGCTGCAACCGGGCGGCGGGTTGACCTGGCACTTTGAAAGAAAACAAATAAAGTAGAAGGCGAGCGATATGATAAATGTAACAGTCTGGAACGAGAACCGGCACGAGCGAAACCCCGACCACGTGGCGAGCAAAATATATCCGCACGGCATTCACGGCGCTATAGCCGACTATCTGTGCGAGCAGCCGGGCATCGAGGCCCGCACTGCCACACTGGATGAGCCAGAACACGGATTGACGCAAGAGATGTTGGACGCGACCGAGGTGCTGGTCTGGTGGGGGCATCTGGCGCACGGCGAAGTCTCTGACGAAGTCGCCGCCCGCGTTCAACAGCGTGTGCTCGATGGCATGGGGCTGATTGTGCTCCACTCGGCCTGCATGTCGAAGATATTCCAGCGTCTGATGGGCACGAGCGGCAACGCCCAATGGCGGGAGGGCAACGACCACGAGCGCATCTGGCTGATAGAGCCGGGCCACCCCATCGCGGAGGGCCTGGGGCTAATGATAGAGTTGGAGCATGAGGAGATGTACGGCGAATACTTCGACATTCCCGCGCCTGAGACGCTGGTCTTCATCAGCTGGTTCAGCGGCGGCGAAGTGTTACGCAGCGGCTGCTGCTTCACCAGGGGCAAAGGCCGCATCTTCTACTTCCGGCCCGGCCATGAAGCCTACCCAACCTACCACAATCCACAAATACAGCGCGTGCTAGCCAATGCAGTGCGCTGGGCCGCGCCCACAGGGGGCCCTCATGCTGAGTTCGGCAACGTCAAGCCGAGAGAGATTATCCAATCAAGGTCAATATATGAATCCGAACAGAGTTAGAAAGCTCCTGCTGGTTTCCGCCTTTGTAGTGGTCGTTGGTGGGGTCGTGGTTGTAGCCACCCTACGTAATCAATCCGGCCTTGCGGGTATTGGCGTCGTACCACCGCAGAGCACCTTTTTCTCGACCGTTTATGTTGAGGAAAGCTCCACCTATAACACAGACAGCGATGGCGACCTGTGGCCCATAGCGTGGTCCGATGATGATTACCTCTATGGGGCGAACGGGGATGGCAAAGGCTTTGATCTGGGGGCGCAGATGGCTGATATTGTCGTCAACCGGATTGATGGAAGCCCCGATACCCGAAACATAACGGGCATTAGGTTGGCGAGCGGCGATCAGGTGGGTCAGGTTTGGAGCGATCCGGCCAAATACAATCGCAAACCGACCGGTATGGTCTCTGTCGGGGGCGTCCTCTATCTTGCCGTTCAGGACCTCCACAGCGGCTCTAGCGCCGCCACATTCAACGATGTGCCTGCCGCCACTATAGCCAAATCGACCGACAAAGGCAAGAACTGGAGCTGGGACAAGGCGAAGCCGATGTTTGATCAATATTTGTTTACGACCATCATCTTCCTCGACTATGGCAAGGATAGCGCGAACAATACTTTCGATGGCTACGTCTACGCTTATGGCCTGGATAATAACTGGCGCGACTCCTTCTCGGATACGGTTCCCGATCCCACGAAGCTTTATCTGGCGCGTGTGCCCAGGAGTAGCATCCAAGATCGGCAGCGCTGGGAGTTCTACTCGGGTGATCTCAACGGCAAGGCAAATTGGACTACGGACATCAAGGCCAAGCAGCCTGTGCTGCGAGACGACAGGCGCGTATACAGCAAGGTGCTGGCGGGCGTATCTCCGAATAACATGTCAGTGATTTCTCAAGGAAGCATTGTCTATAACAAGCCTCTGAACCGCTATATCTATAGCTCCTGGACAGAGTATACCTTCGAGTTCTACGAAGCCCCCGCACCGTGGGGACCCTGGCGGCGCTTTCTCTCCAAAGACTTCGGGAGCTATCCCTGGTTACAGAGTGTGCATGGCGGCTATGCCACCGTGATTCCGTCCAAGTTCATCAGCACGGATGGGCGTGAAATGTGGTTGAACTCAAATACCTTTGTGGGCGGCATCAAGAACTATAGCCTATCGTTCCGTAAGCTGCGTGTTACGCCCTATGTTGCGACCACGCCTGTTAACAAGCCGAGCGCCGACAACCTGGCGCTGCCTGGCCGCTCGCAAGATGTCACTCCGATTTCAAGAGCGAGATTTCGCTTCGGCAAGGATGCATCTTTGAACAACGGCGACCTGAAGGAAAGTGTGGATAGCAAGAACGGCGAGGCCAAGAGTGAGGACTTCTGGGGCTATACCTGGTCGCGGAGCTACAATATGAATAAAGTAGTATACACGACGGGCGATATAGACGCGACAGATGGCGGCTGGTTTGACGATATTCGCGTGCAGGTCAGGCGCAACTTCAGGTGGATAGACGTCACCTCCCTGGCAGTCACTCCGCGATACCCGAATAACGCGAGCGCAGGTCCAAAGACCACGTACACCTTCAATTTCGCGGATACGTGGGGCGATGGGGTGAGGCTTATTGGAACTCCAGGCGGCTCCTCCCAATTCACCTCATTTGCTGAGTTGGCGGTCTATTACAGCCGCTAGCCGAAGAGGTGCCGAGCAGGTAAGGAGAGAGATTGGGCATCTTTGCTGCGGTTACGCTCTGCTCGTGCCTGTTCGGTTCTGTTTCGGCATGCGGTTCAACTCTTGTCGCGTCTTGTCGCGTAGAGGTCGCTGCCCAGGATGGTGTCTTGGGCGGGCAATGCCGCGCCTTCCCCCCGCCGCCATGTCAGCATCTTCAGCCATTCCGCCTCCCGTGAGGGGTGCTGCACTATCTCCATCAGGGCGAAACCGGTGGCGATAGCCGAAAAAAAGGCGGTAAGCAGCGTTGTGTAATCACGGATTGTGTTTTGAGCCTCGATGAAGAGGGTCATGCCGATGACCAGGCTTGTCACAACCGGCCCTATTGTGCTCACAATTACCCACAGGCCGGAGCGGTGAGCGCGTCTTTTGAAAACCTGGCTTTGCGGGTAGCCGAGGGCGACGCCACTCAGTAGGCCAATTACAGCCAGGAGGAGAAAGAGGAGCAGCACACCGGGCACATCCTTGTCAAAGGTCAAGTTAATCGTCTCAATGCCTGTGAGATATATGACAATCCACTGGACGGTGCGCCCCATGACGGTAGCCGCCAGCCACTCTACAGCGCCCGCTTTTTTCAGGAGTGGGAGGAGAAGTAAGGCCTGTGCAACCCCAAGAACCGCACCCTGGATCAGCCCGATCAGTAGAGCAACGGCGTACCCGATAGCGCCTGCTGCCTGCACGTTGCCTTCAATCGAGAGGACGCGCCTTGCCGTCGTGTCGCCCAGGATGCCTGCCGCTGCGCCCTCTGAAAGCCACTGTCCGATCAGGTAGCCCGCGACGGTGATAATCACCCACCCCAACCAGAGGAGTATAAAGAACCAGATCGGAGCGTTTTGCTGGGTCTCCATGTACTCGCCTTGTTGGTCCATGTACAGCCCCCTTGGGAAGTTACGAGTTATGGACTGCTACGCGCCTGCGGCGGGAAGCAACGCTATCAACTTATAGCCTCACCGGATTATAGTGAAATCCTTGATTTGCACATCTTTTACGTTTGTACGCCAGGTAATCTCTTGCGCGCTCAGCGTCGTACGGATGCCTTCCATAAAGCGTACAGGGTAGCCACGATTGGGGTCGAATTGGACCTCATAGTCGCGGAAGTTGGTGGTGGAGTCGGCGGAGCTGGCGGAGTTGGTACTGCTATTCCCCACAGATGCGCCGGTTAGAGCGTCGCCGATGGCGTCATACAGAGCGTCTATCGTGTACGGCTTGAATACTGCGGCAGTCACGCCGGAGATAGGCATGTTGAGGCCATCTACACTCTCCGGTTCACCTCTGGCTGTGACCTGGAGAAGGAAGATGTCGCCCGTTGCGCGGTCTACTCGCATCCTGGCTCTCAGCAGAGGGTCACTGGCCGTTATTTCGTAGACGCTAACATTCTGGCTCTCCCACTTTGCCCTTTCCTGTGCGTAGTTCCTTTGGGTGATGTTGGTGGTGTCATGCTCGACCTGCTGGGGCACGGCACTCTTGTACAGACGTATTGCGCCGATAGAGCCCAATGTGAGAAGCAGTATGACGATGCTGCCCCGGAGACCTGTGATGAGGGAGTTTTTCATGAATAGGCTTGCCTTCGGTGGAGTTACCAGTTGGCAATAAGCTGTGAGGTGGGATGTGGGATGTGGGATGTGGGATAGCAGCTAACTCGCAACCCCGATCCGAGCATCTACTAGCTGTGCTGCTATATTGTAACAGCTACAATAAGTACCAACCTTACGGCAATTAACACCGCATTGTGAAGCAAAAGGTTCAAAGCGACTGCTCAGAAGTAGCACAGGAGGCTGTATAGAGTGTGCGCAAGCAACGCGCTGTAGGGGCTGCGGCTGGTCAACTCATCGTCTACCCCTTGATCGCCAGCATACGGTCTATGGCAAGACGGGCCTTTGCCGCGATTCCCGGGTCTACCTCCACCTGCGGTGTCATGTCGCGCAGGCAGTCTCGCAGCTTCTCCAGGGTAATCTGCTTCATATAGCGGCAGACCGCCCCCTCGTCGGCGGCCACGAAGGTCTTGCCGGGGTTCTCTTTGCGCAGACGGTGGAGCAGCCCTGTCTCGGTTGCCACCAGGTGTGTGCTTATCGGAGACTTCTGTGCGTGCCTCACCATTCCCTCGGTTGACAGCACGTGTGTGCTCTCTGCGGGAAGCGCGCCTCGGTCACGTGCCCAGAGATAGCGGCTGGTGCAACCACACTCAGGGTGGATCAGCAAGTCGGCGTCGGGGTACGCCGCCATGTTGGCCGCGATTTCGTCGGGCCTTATAGCTGCGTGTACGTGGCACTCGCCCATCCATATCTCCATATTGTCCCTGCCAAGCGATTTTTTGAGCCATGTGCCGAGGAAAACATCGGGGAGGAAGAGAATTGTCTTCTCCTCCGGTATAGCGCGGATCACAGCTTGTGCGTTGCCGCTGGTTACGCAGTAGTCCGACTCGGCTTTGATATCGGCTGTCGTGTTTACATAACTGACGACAACAGCGCCTGGGTGCTGCGCCTTCCACTCACGCAGTTGCTCCACAGTGATCGAATCTGCCAGCGAGCAGCCCGCCGTCACATCAGGTATGAGCACCGTGCGCCGTGGGTTGAGTATCTTTGCGGTTTCAGCCATGAAATAGACGCCGCAGAGGGCGATCACCGGAGCCTCGGTGCCCGCCGCCTCGATTGCCAGCCCCAGCGAATCGCCCACGAAATCGGCCACGTCCTGCACCTCAGCCACCTGGTAGTTGTGCGCCAGGATTACGGCATTGCGCTCGTAAGCCCACTGCCGCACCTCCTCCTGCAAAGCAGCGACCACAGCCGGGTCTTGCTCGACAAAGCGGAGCAGCGCCGGGTGCATGGGACGTGTAACTGTATCAGGGATTGCCATTAGAGTACCTCCAGAGAAAAGTCAATTGATGGAGCCGAGTGAGTGAGAGCGCCAAGCGAGATATAGTTGACGCCTGTGCTCGCCACTTCGGCCAAGTTTTTCAGGGTGACTCCGCCGCTTGCTTCCAGTTGTGCACGCCCCGCCGTATGCGCGACGGCAACCCGCAGCGCATCAGGCGTATGGTTGTCGAGCAAAATCAACTCCGCACCCGCCGCCAACGCTTCGTCCAATTCGGAAGTGTTGGTTACTTCCACCTCTATGCGTTGTGTGGGGCTTACACGAAGACGAGCGGCGATAATTGCAGGGCCGATGCCGCGGGCGGCGCGGATATGGTTCTCTTTTATCAGCACGGCATCGTCCAGCCCGGCGCGGTGGTTGCGGCAACCCCCCACGCGCACTGCATATTTCTCCAGCACGCGGTGGCCAGGGGTGGTTTTACGCGTGTCGAGCACGGTAGCGCCTGTGCCCTCTACCGCTTGCCTTGCCCGGCGACTCATCGTAGCTACACCCGATAGCCGTTGCAGGAAGTTGAGGGCCGTGCGCTCGCCAGTCAGGATCGAGCGCGCTGGGCCTGTTACCCTTGCCACCTCACGTCTGTCGCCGTAAGAGCCTTCTTCGGCCAGCGCTTCCACGCTCACTCGTAAGTCGAGGGCTGCAAAGACAGCCTCTACCACCGGCAGGCCGCAAAGCACTCCTTCCTCTTTCTGCACGATAACGGCGCTCGCCTGTGCGCCCGCAGGAACCGTGGCTTCTGTCGTCATGTCGCCTCGCCCTATATCTTCGTCCAGCGCGAGCTTTACTATCGCTTCTACGTTGGTGTTATACCCAAGCTCAGCGCCAGGGTGAACGCTATCAGCTATCAACGAGAAACCTCCTCGAATTGGGGCGACATGGCCCCACAGCTATCGCGCCGCCAGAGAATGCGCCCCTGCCAGACCAGGGATAGCACGCTGTGGTCCATTCGGTAGTGAGCGCCACGGCTCTCCTCGCGGAGCAACGCCGAGCGCGCCGCCAGGCTCGCGATTACATGGTCTGGTGGGGCTGCGGACGCCGAAGGGCACGGCAAGCTTGCTACAAGCTCCTCCAGCTTGTCCCGATCTCGCAGCACACCCAGGTCGCGATCGAGCCGCGCTCCCAGCCCTCCCGGCGTGTAATGGCCCTGCCTGACCCTGCTGGCCTCCGTTCTGATACCGGCATCAGGCAGGGCTTGCGTGCTCCACTCCGCTTTCGCGCTACTCTTATCGGCGAGGGCGGCATTGGCTGCTCGCCTCCCGAAGACGAGGCATTCAAGTAGCGAATTAGAGGCAAGCCTGTTGGCGCCTTGCGCCCCTGTGCAGGCCACTTCCCCCGCAGCATACAGCCCGGGGACGTCGGTGCGGCCCTCTGTATCTGTGCGCACTCCGCCCATGCAGTAGTGCGCTGCGGGCGCTATAGGCAGCAGATCGCGCGCCAAATCAAGGCCCCATTGCTGCAACTGCCCGGCTATAGCGCTGAACTCTCTGCGGATAACCGATGGGTCGAGATGGCGAAGGGAGAGATAGACAGGCCCCATGTTGCTCAGGTGGCAGGCTATAGCACGCGCAACTATATCACGCGACAATAGAGGGTTTACTATCTCCGCTTCATTACTATCAACCAGTAAGGCACCTTCGCCACGTAGCGCTTCGCTGAGCAAATACGCGGGCACGCCGGGGTAGTCGAGGGCAGTGGGGTGAAACTGCACAAACTCCAGGTCCGCCAGGCTCGCGCCTGCTTGCCACGCCAAATAGAGGCCAGAGCCCACATTGCTTGCGGGGTTAGTCGAGCGCCCCCAGAGCTTTGCGTAGCCTCCAGTAGCCAGTATCACTGCTCGCCCTCGGAAGGTGCTATCTCCGCTGACGACTCCACTTACCCGACCTCCTGAAGTGAGCAGTTTGCTCACCGGTGTGTCGGGCAGCAGAGTGATTCGCGCATTGCGAGAGGCCTGCGCGAGGAGCGTCTCCGAGAGCATAGCGCCTGTTGCCCCGCCACGAGCATGCAGCACGCGCCTGCGGCTGTGCCCGGCTTCTAATCCGAGGTCCGGGCCTTCTGCATTTCCTTCAAAAGGAACGCCGCTTTTGACAAGCTTCAGCACCGCGCCCCGGCCTTCGCGCACAAGTAGATCTACAGCCTCGCGGTCGTTTAGCCCACCACCCACCGCAACAGTATCAGCAGCGTGCAGAATGGGGCTGTCGCCCTCGCCTACAGCAGCGGCGATGCCCCCTTGTGCCCACCGGCTCGACCCTGAAAGGAGTGGGCCTGCGGTCAATACGAGCGTGTCTGCGCCGCGCTCAGCGGCTGCGAGCGCAGCGGTTAGCCCGGCCACGCCTGAGCCGACGATTATCAGATCGCTCTCATTGCTCATTAACATAGCTCCTTTCATGCCAGGGGAGTTCCCGCTCCCAGGTGCCAACGAGCGGGCCTGAGAAGGCGTAAAGGTCTGCGGGCCGCCCGACTCGCCCAGCCTCTGCACGTTGTCCAACAGGCATAAGCGCGCCGGAAGCAAATAGAGCGCCAAAGGCTTTCTTGAAGTTACTTGTATTCAGGCGCGAGATCGCGGGGTCGAGGATCGCTGCGTAAACTGCGCGCAGCTCGGGTAGGGTGAAATGCTCAGGTAGGAGTTGGAAGGCCACCCACGAGTAGCGGAGCTTTGACTGGATGCGGTTGATGCCCGCCTGCAAAATAGTAGCGTGATCGAAAGCGAGCTTGCTGATGGGTACATGGCGCACAGGCACCCACTCAGCGCGCAGCACGCCTCCGCCAGGAGCAAGCAGTAGCTCGTCGCTCCGCTCCAGGGCCACGTGAGCCACCGATACAACGCGCCCTCTGGTGTCGCGGCCAGGGTCGCCGAAAGTGCCAATCTGGTCGAGGTACCACTCCTGGGCGTCTAGCCCCGCCTTGGTGCTCAGAGCGCGGCGTGCGGCAGCGTCGAAAGTCTCATCAGCGTGTACCAGCACGCCGGGGAGCGCCCATTTTCCCGCGAAAGCAGGGTCATCCGTCTGCACGAGGAGCACCTGCCACGCCTCTTCAGTGTGTGGCGCATCGCGCAACGTAAAGAGGACAACATCTACAGCTATGACCGCGTTTGCCTTTAAAGCAAGGCGCTCATTGTTCGTTTGGGTTCGCATTTTACAATCGACCATTTGACTATCGCAGATTTTAATCAGTTGTAGTTTATTCTAGCACTATTTGAAGGCGTTGTCAAGGGCAAGATTGCTGGTAAGTGTTCAGATTTAGGGTGGAGCAATCTTCTTGGGGTATCTGTGCGGGCGGCCCGCTACCCGCCCTTACGCACCCTCACCCCAAACCCCCTCTCCCTTCATGGGAGAGGGGGTTTGGGGTGAGGGGAGGGACGCCCCTGCACCTCAACTCTGAACAGTTACGATTGCCTGCGAACTTACAGTTGGGAAGAACAAGCCGAAGCGACGAACAGCTAAACGACCCGATAGCCGGCAGTCAGCGGTCAGCACTATAAGTGCTATAGCAGCTACAGGTAGTTCCAAAGTTAGCTACCGTGCTTACTGGCTGCTGACTACTCATCTACGATGCGGCATTAATAATACCTTTGGGTGCTGGCAAGCCTGCTCAGGCTCCTGTATAATTACTCACGATATACAGTAGCTATAGATTGCGCCCCTTATATGGCCGCTCCCGCAGTAACGTCCGGTTCCTAGCCCTCAACATGCATATATTGTTTCTCACACCCCGCTTTCCATACCCTCCATACAAAGGCGACAGCTTGCGTGCTTACCATCAGATACAGGCCCTCAGCCGTGAGCACACTATAACATTGCTTAGCCTTGCTGAAACCACCGTTACTAAAAGTGAACGCGCTCAGGTAGCCGAGTTGTGCCACCAGGTGAATGTGGTGCCGCTGCCGCGCACCCAGGCACTGCTGAATGCCGGTCTGGGCGTGGCATCGCGCCTCCCTTTGCAGGTTAACTACTACCGCTCCACACACTTCAAACAAGAGCTTGGCGCACTCCTTGCCCGCGAGCGCTTTGATGCTATTCACACAACATTGATCAGGCTTCTTCCCTACGTGTGGGGTCTGCGCCAGGAGCCGGTAGTTGTTGACCTGATAGACTCCCTTAGCCTGAACCTGGCGGACCGCCGTAAGCAGGTAGGCGGGCTGAAACGAGTGGCGTACGAGATGGAGTACAGGCGGGTGCAACAATATGAGAGGGCGGTGGTGCGGCGCTTTCCTGCGCTGGTCGTCTCATCCGCAGCTGACAGCCAGGCGCTTGGAGGGGGTCGCGCCGCCGTGATACCGAATGGGGTTGACATGGAGAGGTTTGCCTTCGCGGGGCCGGAGGCACGTGATGCAGGCACGCTGATATTCACAGGAAACATGGGTTATCACCCGAACGACGAGGCTGTAGCCTGGTTCTGCGCCGAAGTATGGCCTTTGTTGCGCGCGTCACACCCTGCCCTCCGATTTCAGGTTGTGGGCACCAATCCTTCCGAGCGCATACGCTCACTGGCGAGCGCGGCCACAGGAATCGAGGTGCTCGGCAAGGTGCCCGAAGTGACTTCCTATCTACAAAAGGCCACCGTCGCGGTCTGCCCTATGCGCTCAGGATCGGGCATCCAGAACAAAGTCATAGAGGCGATGTCGGCTGGCGCACCCGTCGTGGCGACGGGCGTAGCAAATCGTGGGGTACGGGCGGTGGCCGGGCGAGATTTGCTCGTCGCCGACACCGCGCGCGACTTCGCCCATGCAGCCACCCGATTACTGGATGACGCGCCTTTGCGGGCCGAGCTGGGGCGTGCGGGCAGGGAATACGTGGCCCGGCATTTCAGGTGGGAGCAGCACGCGCAGCAGTTAGTAGAGGTCTACGAGACTGTACGTCGCCCCAGCGCCGAGCCGTTATCCCAGGTGGCGGGCGCTTTATGAGGCCGATTAACGTTATGATGATGACCGACGTGACGGGGCGCGGGGGGGCGGAAAAGGCGCTGGTAGACCTGGCGCTGCGCCTCGACCGGAGCCGTTACAACGTCACAGTTTGCGCCACTCGCGCTGCGGGCAACTACCAGCCACTCCTAGATAGCGCGGGAGTAACTACCTTCATACTGGGCAGGCAGAACAAGTGGGATGTCCACAAGCTGGCTCGCCTCGTCAGAGTGCTGCGCCGCCAGCCTGTAGACATCCTGCATACTCATCTCTTCGGTTCTAACACCTGGGGGCGCATCCTCGGCAAGCTGGCGCGGGTGCCGGTGATCATCAGCCACGAGCACTGGTCCTCTAAATCGCAAAGAGAGGTATGGGTGGACAAGCTTCTCTACCGTCTCAGCGACCGTATAGTGGTGCCTTCAGCCGCCAGCAAGCGGATGGTTATGGCAATCGAAGGTATACCCGCGCGCTATTTACAAGTCATATATAATGGGGTTGACAGCGCACACTTTGCTCCGAGCGGTGATCACGCTTCAGTACGTGGCGCGCTCGGCATCAGCCCGAACGCTGTAGTGATCGGCACGGCGGGTCGCCTCAGCCCTGAAAAAGGAGGCATGGACCTTTTGGTAAAGGCTGTCGGGCAACTCCGAGCGGCAGACCCCCGCGTATCTCTGCTCGTGGTAGGGGATGGGCCGTTGCGCCACAAATTGGAAGCAATCTCCGCTGAGGAGAACGATGTTGCGCTCTTTACAGGCACGCGCAGTGATGTGGCGCAGCTTATGCAAGCTATGGATATATTTGTGCTCCCCTCGCTTCATGAGGCGCTGCCAATCGCATTGCTCGAAGCTATGTCCGTTGGCTTGCCCGCTGTCGCGACGAATGTCGGCGGAGTGCCGGAGATCCTCACCGACGGCAAGACCGGATTGATCGTGCCTCCGGGCGACAGGGCGGCGCTACAAGAGGCGCTGGCGAGGCTCATATCAGACCGGGCGCTTGCCCTCAACCTCGGCGCAGCAGGGCGGGCGCACGTTGAGGCCAATTTTACTCTTGAGCGGATGGTGGCCCGCGTCGAGAACCTTTACGATGAGCTTGCCGCCTCCCGCGGAATCGCAACTTATTAAGTAGACTATAAGCTGAGAGCTGCGATAGCAGCTAACTTGTAACTACCAAAAGGGGCAGACGAATATGGAGATACGTACCTACGTCAAGATCATAGCTAGCTACTGGTGGCTGATTGTGCTGGCAACCGTCGCGGCCGGCCTGGGCGCTTACCTGCTTGACCAGAGCAGAACGCCTACATACAGCGCCGCTGCACGCGTAGTTGCCCAGCCTTCAATGGTGATAACGGACACGCGAACTGTGACCGATCTTATAGGTCAGATGGGCGCGCGCTACGTGATGGGCACCTTTGCGGAAGCTTTTACCTCTGACAGCGTCAAATCGCAGGCCCTCAGGACGATGGGCTTGCGAGATAGCGACGCTGTTGGCTATCCTATAGTTGCTAATGTGCTGCCCGATACAAACGTAATTGAAGTAAGCGGCACGGGTCGCGATCCGCAGCTCCTGGCAAGTTATCTGAATACTACTGTATCTACAGCTATCAGCAACACCCAGCAGCTCTTCCAGGTGATAGACCTTGCCTCTTTACAGCGTGCCACCGTGCCCACCGCTCCTAGCGCGCCCGTGCCGTCAAGGGACATCCCAGCCTCCCTGGGGCTTGGCTTTGTCCTGGGGATTCTGCTGGCCCTCGCCATCGATTATCTGCGCGGGCCGCAGCGTACACCGGCGACCGCTCCGGCGATGCGGCAGCGCTCGTCAGAAACCGGACCTATAGCCACAACTACAAGTGCGGACTAGCAACGTGCACTCCACGCTCGGTCTTCAGCGTTCAGCCCTTGCTACGCGCTCCCCCCTGACAACCCGCTCCATTTTGGCACTGGCCCTGCTGACCTTTGCCGCGGGACTGGCAGTGGGCGCTGCCGCCGGGCTGGAGATCTCGCTTCCCTTGCTGGTGGCAGCGACCGCCGCCCCTTTTATCCTGCTACTCACTTTTGCCCGACCTCACTGGGCTGTTGCCGTTTATGCGGTGCTCGTGTACGCCGACTTACTCAGCATCCTGGTGCAGTATCACGGTATGCCGCCGCTCGCGCGCTTCGCAGGGGCGGCGCTGCTTGCGGCTGTGGTTGGCTACCGTCTGGTCTACAGGCGGCAAGGGCTGGTCAGCGACAGCATGACCTGGTGGCTGGCCGCCTACGGAGCCGTGGTAGCTCTTGGGTTGCTCTATGCCCGGTCGCCTGCTCTGGTAATGCCTAACGTTGTCGAGTTTGTACGCAACTTCCTCACATACCTGGTCATCGTAAACGCTATCACCACGCCTGCGCGCCTCAAGGTTATGCTGATGGCGGTGCTGGCGATGGGAGCGGCGCTGGCCGCACTTACCGTTGTGCAGACGGTAACTCATCAATTCAGCAACGATTTTGGGGGCCTTGCCCAGTATCGTGTGAGCCAGATTACAGGCGTGTCCGACGCGCCGCGTCCGGGCGGCACGCTCGGTGACGCCAATTTTTACGGCCAGAGTCTGCTGGTACTGCTGCCATTGGGCCTTTTTCTACTCTTTAGGGGCAAGAGCGCCCGCGCGCGCACAGCCGGGTTTGCCGCCTCTGCCCTCCTGATTGCAGGAGTAATATTTACCTACTCGCGTGGAGATGCCGTGGCTCTTGGCGTGGTGCTCCTTGCGGCAGTGATATACAAGCGCCCCCGACCGGCTCAGATAGCCGGTGGGCTGATAGTTGTCGCGCTACTCATACCCTTGCTGCCCCCCAGCTACCTGGACCGCCTGACCACAGTGGTCAATCTCGTGCAAGGCGACCGCCAGACTATCCTTACAGAAGACTCTATACGGGGGCGCGCCGGAGCGGTGCAGGCGGCTGTTGGTATTTTCCTCGATCACCCTCTGGTTGGCGTGGGACGAGAGAACTACCCACTTTACGAGTTGCAGTATCTGTCAGGCACCGATCTCGCTAAGTACGCCAGAGCCATTCCGCCGCATGATCTGTACCTGGAGGTTGCTACCGAAAGCGGCCTTCTGGGCATAGCAGTAGTGGGCGGCATACTGCTCCTTACCTTCGGCGCACTAAAGGAGGCGCGGAAGCGTTTCATAGCAGCGCAGATGCCCGCAGAAGCAGAGTTGGCAGGTTGGCTTACCGTTGGGCTAATTGGCTATATGGCTACGAGCCTCTTCTTACATGGAGCGTATATATACCTCCTCTGGCTTCAAGTTGCCTTTATAATAGCGCTCAGGCAGATATCGCGCATGGTTACCGTTACAACTCCGGCTGCCAGGGCGAATGTCGCAGCTGTACAGGAGGCAGAGGGGCCGTTGTTGTCTCCATCGTCTGCATCCACGCTCAGCCAGGCACCTGTTACAAGCGAGCTTGCACTTCTGCGTGATAAGGCATCTGCCGGTGGCGTAGCGAAGGGAGCCGCCGTTCTCTTGCCAGGCGCGACAGAGAAGGAGGTAGAAGAGGCTAGCGGAGCCATCGCAGCTTTCTGGCGCAGCAACGGGGGAGTTGCTTTCTTCGGTCGGCCTGTTAGCGCTCTGTTGGACGAGACTAAAGCGGGAGGTGATCGTCTGCTTGTGCAATATTTCGACTGTATAAGGTTAGAGTATCGCCAGCCCTCCGGCGGCATGCCCGCGCATGTGAGAACGGGACGACTGAGCTTAGAAGCGCAGACTACCGGCTCCCCTGCTACATTGCTCCCCAAGAGCTTGCGTGGCGCTCAGGCTGTCTTCACTCACAATGGGACCAGAGTGAGCACGCCGCAAGCGTTCTTCAATTTCTGGGCGCGCAACGGCGGCATGCCTATCTTCGGCTACCCGGTTAGCCCCGTGTTAGTGGACATGCTGGCCGGCGGTCGCACCGTTATTGCCCAGTATTTTGAGTGCGCCCGCTTCGAGTACCACCCGGAGTACGGCGGCACCCTGCGAGAGGTGCAGCTTGCTCCCCTCGGAGCGCAGGTATTCGCCGCCCGCTACGAGGATAAGGAATAGACGATGCAGCCATCGCGTGTCACCATACTTGCGTACCACCGCATCGCCACCGGAGTTGATACCGCTACTGAGCTCACACCTACCTTGATAGACGCTTACCCGGAGGCTTTCGAGGCGCAAATGCGTTATGTAGCTTCGCGCTACAACGTAATTTCCTCCTGGGACCTGGTACGTGCTCTCACAGAGGCGTATACCCTCCCCAGACGCGCTTTAGTAATCACATTCGACGATGGATATCGCTGCTTTCAGGATACCGCGATGCCAGTGCTCAGGCGGCTGGGACTGCCTGTGACGCTCTTCGTGGCAACACACTACACGAGTAGCCCCGGCGCCCTCTTCTGGTGGGACGCGATCTACCGCGCATTGGCGCAAACCAGGCAGCCGCAGATAGAAGTACAGCGGCTCGGTGCGCTGCCCTTAGCGACGCGGCAAGAGCGCCTGGCGGCCTTTGAGCGCCTGACGCCGCTGGTGGAGCAGACAGATGAGAGAGAGGCAAGCCGCCTGATTGACGATATATTGGAGAGTTGCGCGGTGTCTGCGAACAGCAAGCGTGCCTTGCTCGACTGGGGTGAAGTGGAGGCCCTACACGCCGAGGGAGTGGCTGTCGGGCCGCACACCAGGCATCACACCATACTGGCTCAGGCTGCGCCCGATAAGGTCAAGGCCGAGGTCGCAGGGTCGTGGGCCGACCTGGAGGGGAGGCTGTCGAATCCGCTGCCGGTCTTCTGTTACCCTAATGGGCAGCCTTACGCCATCAACCGGGTCGCTGTCGAAGCGGTACGCCGCACGGGACTGGCGGCGGCATACACTCTGGTGGCGGGTGGGAACGTGGTAGGTCGCACGAATCCTTACCTACTCCACCGTCTCGGTGCCGTCGCGGGCGAGTCGCTGCCACGCTTCGTGCTGAAGATAACCGCCGCTGGGCGGCTCTACCGCAGGCTCAAGTCGCTTGCCGCTCGCAAGCCTGTGCCCCGCTTCGATCTGTAGAGCCACCTTTGTTGGTTGCTCCCCGCACCCGAACCTACGCCGGAGCGCGAAGCCCAAATCACTTCTAACATATGTACCCTGCTCTTCCCGGTAAAGGCACAAATCCAGGCACAAGGCGGCTTCGCCCGCGATTCCGCCCGCGATTCCTGCTGTTGCTCGCTCTGCTGCTGTTCTTATGGCCCCTTGGCGACTTCGCTTACGTGAGCAGTGGCGCTGAAATCGACCGTGCTGCGCCCGCAGATGTGATTATCGTCCTGGGCTGCAACATCTACGCGCCCGATGGCGTGCCCAGCCCTTGCATGCGGGCGCGTGCCGGGCACGCCGCCGATCTGTACCAACGCGGGTTGGCACCCTGGATCATCGCCTCCGGCGGCCCTACCGAGGAGGGGCCGTCGGAAAGCGCAGTGCTGACACAGGTGCTCGAAGACGCAGGTGTACCCGCCGCTGCTATTATTGGCGAAGATAAGTCACTTAATACAATACAGAATATCCACAACAGCCAGGCCATTATGCAGCAACGCGGCTGGCGCACCGCGATCCTTGTCACCGAGCCTTTCCATATCAACAGGGCCGCGCTGATCGCCCGCGACGCAGGGCTGGCTGTCTATCCTTCCCCGGCTGTAAACACCCCAAACTGGAGCGTGCTCACCGTGCGCGCATACAATCTTGCCAGAGACACCCTCTCGCTGATGCTGTACCAGCTCAAAAGGCTGGTCGGAGTAGATGACTGAGCGCTTATCGCGGGTTAGTCCTCAGCACGAGGCTGCGCCCTAGCCCAAGGAGGGCGGCCGCCGCTCGCCGGTCGAGCAGCCAGATCGCGCCGCCATACACCAGCACACCTACCATAATGGCCGCGCCCATCACGGGGATACTTGTCTCTGCGTGATCGAGCAGGAATACCGCGCGCACAGCCGTCACCATGATCACAGCCGAGAGCAAAGGGGGCCATATCACCCTCAGGTTGGAGATTACACTGATTTGCACAAAGCGGGCAACCACCCACATATCTATCAGAATGTTTATGCTCCGCACGACCAGTTGACCCCAGGCCACGCCCTCTATACCGTAATTGGCCGCCGCCCACCAGAGAGTTGGCACCAGCATCGCCAGCTTGAGAAAGCTCAGCTTGCTCAGGATGCCTGGGCGTCCCGCCGCCTTGTAGACAACCCCCGGCCAGTGGGTAATGCCACCCAGCACCATGTATATAGAGAGCACCTCCATTACAGGGATGATTCCATACCATTTGTCCTTGAACAGTAAATGGATGAGCGCCGGAGTAATCGCGTACAGACCGAAGCCGAGTGGGGCCAGTATCAGCAGCATGTAGTGTTGCATCAGCAGATAGGCTTCGCGCATTGCTTCTCGGTTGGCCTGTAGCCTGGCGGTCACGGGGAAGGCTACCGTAGATACCGCCTGCGCCAGGTTGTTTACAAGCAATTCAGGTATGCGGAACGCCAGAGTGTAAAGCCCTAGCGCGGTCTCTCCAAGCAAGCGGCCTATGATCAGATAGTCCACATCGGAGACGAAAGTTCCCAGCCCGCCGACCAGCATGATCTGAACGCCATATCCCAGCATAGGGCGAAGGAGCGCTCGCTCGAATTGCAAAGTGGGCCGCCAGCGCGACACCGACCAGAGAAGGAGGGTGGCCGATGCTTCGCCGACCACCTGCCCGATCACAAGGCTCCAGACGCCGAAGCCGAGGAGCGCAAGCGCCACTTGCAACCCCCCTTTGATGAGGGTGCGGCCCACCTCCGGCACCATACGCTGCCTGTAATTGATCTCTTTTTGCAGCAGCGAGTCCTGCGTACTGCCGAAGGAGGCGAAGAGGAGGCTGAAGCCGAGCACCTGTAGCAAAGCCGTCACTGTGGCCGTATCACCTAGGCTGCTAGTCTTGAAGAATTGGGCAGCGAAGGGAGCAAGCAGCCAGTTGGCGATAAAGAGGGTGACGCCGATGCTGCTGCTCAGCGCGAAGGCCATGTTAGCAGCTGCGTTGCCATGCCGCTGATAGTAGATAACCGAAGCTCCAATGCCGAAATCGCGCAGGATGTCGAGCACAGTGATCACCAGCAGCGCCATGCCCACCAGCCCGAACTCGGCTGGGGAGAGAATGTGCGCCAGGATGAGGGTCGCCACAAAGAGCAACCCCTTGCTGAGTAAAAAGCCCGTGTAGTTCCAGACAGCGCCCTGCGCCGCTTGTCTGCCGAGGCCCGGTTGCGGGTTGGGCGTGTTCTGTTCAGTTGGTGAAGTGTCTACTGCTATGACATAAGCTCCTGGGGCCGGTGGTTAGTTACGAGTGATTACCCTCACCGGTCGCTGGCACGCAGCTACCTACGTGGCAATTGCCGCCGCTTTTCACCTATGGTAAAATGCAACGTCTCTATCGTGGCGTGCTACAGCCTGTGCGGGCCAAACATTGCTGAAGTGGAAGGCCCGTATATCTTAATACGTTTCACATAGTGCGTTTTAGCTTTCATCTCTTAATCACTCTATTTCGAGGTCGCACTCGTGTCTCTAAAGCGCCGGCTCCTGCCTGCTATCTACCGCGCAATCTATCTCGCCGGCAAGGTGGCTCACGACGGCGGAATCACTATTCTCAGCTATCATTCCCTGGATGATTACGGCACTCCTCTCTCGGTGTCGCCACGCCTCTTCAGCGCGCAAATGGCTGCCATTGCCTCAGAGGGCTGCCC
>DAHVFG010000025.1:0-29982 GCA_027317125.1 Chloroflexota bacterium
CCCCTTCTCTTCTGTGGACCTGAGCGGACTCGAACCGCTGACTTCTACAATGCGAATGTAGCGCTCTCCCAACTGAGCTACAGGCCCCTGCGTTGCGCAGTCTTCTTTCAGGTAGAAAGGAAGGGCGCGAGTGCGTAGTTAGTATACCATCTGGCCCGCAGGCACGTCAAGCGTGCCGTGCTTGGTAAATGTTCAGAGATGGGGTTGAGCAAAGCAGGGCCCTAAACTGATTCCAGGATGAGACCCACGCAGGGCTGCACGCGAAACATGTAGATCCCAGCTTGGAATCAGTTTAGTACAGCTTGGCTGAAATAAGACCATGTTTAAGCAGCCAGAGCCTTGCCACGATAGGTCCAGGCGAAGGGCTTTGCCATCGTCCTGTTGTAGTAGTCAATGAACTCAAATACTTTGGCCTCTAACTCCTCGATTGAGCGGAAACTGCCGCGTTTGAGCAGCTTGCGTACCAGTATGCTCAACCAGATTTCGCTCTGGTTCAACCATGAACTGTGCTTGGGGGTGTAGTGAAAGACGATCTTGTGGGTTGGGTCACTCAAGAATGCGACCCGCGACACCCGATTGTGCAGGATGCCACTCTTGCCTTTCTCTCCCAGGTCCATCTCCGGTGGCCCCGACGCCCTGGCTACCAAGCGTACCAGCGTTTCCGAACGATGCGTATCGAGATTGTCCACCACGAAGTGCCATATGGCGGTGCACCAGTGCTTGGAGGCCCTGGCGTTGGCTATCCGAAAGCTCGAGCTTTGGCGGTTTAGGTCCTCGCATGGCTGCTCCTAGGCTAGATTTTGGTGCGAAACCCTCTGGCCGAACTTACCGGCCACTAGATATACCGGAACTAGTCACGAATGTTACCAAATATAGGGCGGCTCACCTGCAAGTCAGGAGTTTCGCACCAAAATCTAGCCTAAACTACAACCTACTCAATAGGATGACGGCGGTTTCTAACGCTCCAATCGGGAATCAGGCAGTTTTCTGGGCTGTAGGGTACTACCAGGAAAATAATGTGTTTAAAACGCTTGCAATTTACTGGTATGGTAACCAGTGGACTACGGTTCCTACTCCGAATGGCAGTACAGGCGATACGTATCTTAGCAACATTGCTGGCAATGCCCTAAACAATATTTGGGCCGTAGGCGACTATGGCTCCGATCCTACAAGGCATACAATGGTGCAGCATTGGGATGGTGCGAATTGGACTATTGCACCTAGTCAGGACCCAGGGACAGGGTTGCCTCAGCTGTATGGAGTCTCCGTGCTTCCATCAGGCGCAGCTTGGGCTGTGGGACAATTCGATTACCAGACCTTAACTGAACAACTAAGCAGTGTTTGCGGTGGGAATTAGAGCGAAATCTCATACGTGTAGAAGGCAAGTTTCCCGCTCTGGCTGTATACGCTTCTCACCGAACCACCTGGATAACGGCTATAAATGGGCGATTGGTATTGCTCGTTACCGGGGAAGAAGATGAAAGCCAAACCTTTGTCTGTAGCTTTGCCCGGCCGTACGGGCAAAGCTATTTTATCTGTGGGGTTATCAACACGGATCAAATCCACGCTGCTGCCTATCAGATACCTTGTCATGTCGGCATCATATGGCGCACTGCTTTTACCAACTACTACCACCATATACCGGGTGCCGAGAGAGGCGATATACCTGCTTTGCGCGACCTGGATGTCATAAGAGCTTTGCGCGCTTCTGTAAGCGATGCTCTTCAGCGAGTCTGGATCGGCATGATAGCTGTCGAAATAGTAGCTCACATTCATATAGCCCAGAGCTACAAGACCGAGCACCAGCACCGTTAGCTTGGCCCACCGCCATTTCGCAGGCGCGATAGCCCAACCCTGCTCCAACCAGAGACCCACTGGTATAGCCATAGCGCAATAGAAGACCGGAAACGCGGGCGTCCAATGGTTCATAAGAGGTGGAACACTGTTCGGGTAGAAGACCAGCGAGCCGCCGACGAACAACACCCCTAGCCCAGCCAGAAGCATCAGAAAGGCTGCTGGATGCCTCCATCGCCAGATCAGCAGCGCCACACCGAGCACGAGGAGCGCCGCTTCAGGCACCATTAGAAGACTCCCAAAGTAAATTATGTCCTGAGAAGTATAAGTGCTTATGCCCAACAGGTTCTCGGAAATTATAGGCCCGAGCACGCGCACCATTTGTTGTAGGTCGTCCCAACTGAGAGGTATGTGATTCCACACGACCAGTTGGGCACCGCGGCCAAGATAGAGGTTAGGATGGGTAACAAAGTACGCTAGGAGAGGGCCGAAGCCCGCCAAATAGCTCAGAGCCGTGAGCGCAAAGTACCCCGTATAGGACCTGGCCCATCTCCAGTGTACAATGAGCAAATAGGCAAAGAAAGCTGCGAGTATAAAAGGCAAAAGGCGAGTGCCATAGTAAAAATACTCGCTCACTCCGGCGATCAGCCCCGCCACTACCCAATCTAGCGGATTACGAGACCGCAATCCACGCAGCAGGAATAGGAAACAAGCTACCCAGAAAAACTGTGTGACGATATTGTTCAAGGCCAAGCGGCTGTAATGGACATTGCTGGCGCTGAAGGCGAGGATTGCGCTCCCAGCTATCGCAGCCGCCCTACCCCACACCTCGCGCACAAGGAAATAGAAGGGTATAACGGTGGCTGCCCCAAATAAGGCTGCTGGGAGGCGAAGTGTACTCAACAAGTCGTCTCCCAGCCGGAGAAAGACCGACACAATCAGGAACCAGAGCGCGGGTAGATCTATACCACTCCAAACCGTGCTGAATACCGAAGCGCTCTTCCCACTTATAAACGATTGTGTTGCCACACTGCCGGTCATTATCTCATCGGGGTAAATGTTGTTGGGGTAATCACTCAGGTTCCAAAGTCTGAGCGCGAAGGCAATTACCACAATAGAGGCAAACACCCATATTTCCCACCCCTTCCAGGCAGGTTTTTGTGTGCTCCGAGTAACAGGAAGCCAGGGAATGTGGTCGTTGACCATTTTCAGCTACCCGGCGCACAGGCAGTGTGGATGTCACAGGGCGGGCCTCAACGGATGTGGTTGCCTTGGGAGCCGTTGCCTGATTCACTTCAGGTGTTTTATTTGCTCGTGCCCATGCAAGCGCCGAAGCTAACAGCATGCCTATGCTAACCAGCCATAGCCAGCCTGCCGGACCGAAAACCTCTGACGGATTAGCAGCTTGATAGATGTCAGCAACCATGATAAGCAGCCCTGATCCTCCAATCCCGGCCCACGACCATAGATACCTCGATTCCCAATAGCGTCGATTCGTTGGAAGAACGTCAGCTACAAAGATAGCCGTCCAGCAAAGGTGGCCCCATATTATTACCGCCAACGTAGCGGCAACGAACAGGAGCGCTACCGCGTAAAATCGTGCTTGGTCTACCTTCAATAGAAGGGTGCCAGTGAGGGATATTAGATAAACCAGGACTCCCGGCCACACTTTAGATGCGGCACTACTACGCGCTGTTAGCAATGCCATTTTTGATCCAGGACGCACAGGTCCCGTTAGAGACTTGGACATAGGAGCATGAATAGACATGTGAGGCAAGTGTAGCATCACCGATATTTTGACGCAAGCAGGTGATCGGAATCGGATGTGAGTAGTCTCAGCTAACCTCGCAGAAGTTTCACCTTCTGCAATTCGTAATTCCGCGAAGCGGGACATTGGCGAGCAGCAGGCGCGATATGGTAGAATTGAAGTGTAAATATGCACGTTTGTTCGAGGCAGGTGGGGCAGTTGCCGCTGCTCTGCCTGCTTTTCTCAGTTTCCACATACTAGGAGTAGGAGAGTATTATCTCATTATGTTTGTTATGCGTTTTACAGTCGTTGACAGCAACGGCACAGTTAGCTTTGTCGCGCCTTGCAACGCACTAAAGGCCATGGTGGCGGCTTGCAGCAAAGCCCCCGCAGACCTCGAATCTTTACTTTCAGCCGCCATCCACTACGATAGCGACCTCAAAGATTATGTCCTCAACAGCCTCTCTATCTTCGATGAGCATAATACCCGGCAGGGGCATTATGACCATATTCACAGCGGCATCGCCTACGCGGGTGAGCAGCATAGCGAGCATAATATACCCGCCTTCCGCGTGGTAGATGAAATCACTCGCCATACAAGCCTTCAACCCGTGAAAGCGGGCCTCGTCCTCTTCAATCTGAAAGAGCACCGCATCATCCAGGTGCAAAACACCTACGACAGTGTAAAGCGCCGCGACCGTGGCCGCATCCACAAAGCAGGTGCGCCCACAGACCGCCTTTACCACTATAGCTTACCGTTAGACTGGCAAATAGTACCCTAACGAAATTACGAATTACTAATTACGAGTTACGAATGAAGTGATCAGCGTTCAGTGCCCATTGCTCATTGGCAATCGGTAATTCGTAACTCGTAACTCGTAATTCCGCCGCAGGCGGAAGAGGATTAGACATGATCCCTGTAAGACTTACACTTCGCAACTTTATGTGCTACCGCGACGCCGCAGAGGTGCTCGACCTCACGGGCGTGCATTTAGCCTGTCTCTCAGGCGAGAATGGGGCGGGTAAATCCGCCCTCCTGGAGGCTATTACCTGGGTGCTGTGGGGCCGCGCACGCGACCGCGCTATGGACGATGAGCTAATCAGCAAAGGCGCATCAGAGATGGAGGTGGACTACGAGTTCATTCTCAACGAACAGCGTTACCGTGTGATCCGCAAACGCGCCCGCAAAGGCAACTCAGGCACAACCCTCCTCGACTTGCAGGTCTGCTCGGATGGCGAAAGCGACGCGTGGCGCATCCTCAGCGGCGCGACTGTGCGCGAAACGCAGGTGCAGATCAATAATCTCCTCAAGGTTGACTACGAGACCTTCACCAACTCTGCCTTTATCATGCAGGGCCGCGCCGACGAGTTCACCGTGAAAAACCCTGCCGAGCGCAAGAAAGTGCTGGCCGATATACTCGGCCTTGAGCAATACGACCGCCTGGAAGAACAGGCAAAAGAAGAAGCCCGCCAGCGTAAGTCCCGGCTGAACGAGCTTGAGCACGATATAGCACGTATAGACAGCGAGCTAAAAGATCGCCCTCAGCACGCCGAAGAACTGGAGCGGGTAGAAGCAGCGCTGATTGAGGCGCAGGAGAAGTTGGCCGAGATCAGGGGCGAAATCACGCATGTACAGGCCAGACAGCAGGCATTAGAGCACAGCAAGCAGCGCATCGAAGAACTAAAAAGCAGGATCGCCAAGCGCGAAAACTCTATAGCAGAGGTACAAGCACGCATAGGCCGCAGATCGGCCCGCAAAGTAGAGCTTGAGGAGCTACTATCCAGGAGTGATGAAATAAAGCGCGGCTACAACGACTGGCGGTCAGCATATGAGGAAGATGGCAGGCTCAGCGAAAGCAAAGGCCGCCTGCTAGAGTTGGAAAAAGAGCGAGTTCAGATAGATTGGGATATAGACAAAGAGCGCCTCCAGCTTGACGGGCAGCGAATCCGGCACGAGCAAGACATTGCCAAGCTTGGGCGCAATCTCGCCGGGCGCGGCGTGGTGGAAAGCCAGCTATCGGAAACGCTCGATAAGCTGCGCAAACTAGAGCAAGTGCAGAAGCAGCATGAGGACACAAAATGTCTGCGTGAAGGGTTGGAAGTCAAGCTGCGCCAGTTGAACAGCGAGATAAACACATGCGAGGAAGAAGGCAAGCAGATACGCCAGAAGCTCGACATGATAGTCGAGGCGCACGCCGAGACGAACGGCCACGCCGATTGCCCTCTTTGCGGCACTGCCCTCACAGGCGATGCCCTTGAGCGGGTGCGCCGCTCATATGAGACGGATATCGCCGGCAAGAGGCGCGAATACGAACAAAAGCGCAAAGAGTTAGATGAAGTTAACAGGCAGATTGTCGCCACGGAAAGCCGCATCTCCAAAGAAAAAGAACAGCTAAAACCGATGGATATGCACAGGCAGCGCGAGGCGCAGCTAAAGCAGGCGATTAGCCGCCTGGACGAAGATGAGAAAGCCCTGGCGCAAGATGAAGCTCATCTGGTTGGAGTGAATATCCGCCTGCAAGAGGCCGACTACGCGCACGAAACGCGGAGCAAGAAGAGAGAGATAGAAAGCCGGATAAAAGAGATAGACTACGATGAAGGTGCGCATAATGCCACCAGGACGCGCGTGGCCTTTCTCCGTGAGAAGCGTTACGAGGAGCTATATCACAAACTTGACGGCGCGGACCGCGAGCTGCAATCGGTGGCAGCCGACCTGGAGGAAGCTACACGCAATGTAGATTATGCACGCCAGGAGCAAGAGCAGGACCGCACCGAGGTGGCGACGCTACAGCCCCAGCTTGATGAGCTGGACAATGTAAGCAGGGAACTGGCGGCCAAAGAGCAGGCTGAAGCTGCCCTCAGCAGGCAGACGAGCGAGCTGGGCGAGATGCGAGGCGGGCTGCGCGACAAGCTGGCGCGGTGCGACGCCATGCAGGAGGAGAAGTCGCGCCACATGGCCGAGTACAATGCCGCCAGCGACGAGAAGAGCATCTACGACGAGCTTACCACCGCCTTCGGCAAGAAGGGGATACAGGCGATGATTATAGAGAACATCATCCCCGAAATGGAAGATGAGACTAACGCTCTTCTGGGCCGCATGACAGATGGGCGGATGAGCATACAATTCGCCACACAGCGCGACGCCAAGAGCAGCAAGAGTGTTATTGAAACGCTTGATATAAATATATCTGACGAGATGGGGCTGCGCTCTTACGAGATGTACAGCGGTGGCGAGGCTTTCCGCGTGAACTTCGCTGTACGTATTGCGCTGAGTAAGCTGCTGGCTCGGCGCGCTGGCACGCGCCTCCAAACACTGGTGATAGACGAAGGCTTCGGCAGCCAGGACGTGCAGGGCCGCGAAAAACTGGTAAGCGCGATCCGCTCTATACAGGATGACTTCGAGAAGATACTCGTCATCACCCACATAGAGGAATTGAGAGAAGAGTTCCCCATGCGCATAGACATCATCAAGACAGGCGCAGGCTCGCGCATCGTCATGTCGGGCAACGAAATGTAAGGTTCATAGTATCATCTATCCCGTGATAGCTTACCAGAGCTTCCCTTGTGGAAATAGCGAGCTTACACCCCGCCGAAGTGTAGAATAGGATCGAGTATCACGCTTTTAGACTTCACCCCACGGAGCAGAGGATGACACTGGACAAGAGACGTATAGCGGGGCTGGTTGTCGCTGAGATGGCGGGGGCGGGCGCGTTGGCCCTCCTTTTCTACTATCTGGTTGCATCGGGGGCGGACCGTATTGCCGATCTGTGGGCCATAGAGAGGCTGGTTGCCTACGCGCTCCTCTTTGTTGGACCTATGCTCGTTCTTTTGCCGCCGTGCCTGATGCTCAGGCTAGGCCCTGTGTGGCTTCTGGGCGCGGGGTCGTGGGCACTCCTCGGCTATCTGCTGGTCTTTGTCGGCGCACCCACCCGCCAGAACGCCAGCTTTTTCACCTACATCGCCTTTCTTACCCTGCTCTTCGTAGCCCTTACCGCGACCTTCGCCGTGCCGCTGGGCGCATTCAGCAAGCGCTTTCTACCGCCCGCAGGCCAAACCACCGAGATGGCACGCGCGCTCAGAGAGGGTGGCCTGCTAGCTATCTTCGTAGTAAGCCTCATCGCCATGTCGCCCCTCAACGTCCTCAACTGGCTCAACGCCCTCCTCGTCTTCACAATTGTCTCCCTGACCGAGTTCTTCTTCCTGGCGCGGGACTGAAAGCACCCCTCGTGAACCAACCTGGCACGCAGCAGGTATAATACATAGATGAATAAGATCACCATTATAGGGCTGAACGTCATTGGTAATTCGATAGGGATGGCTTTGCGGCGAGCCAACAACGGGTCGCAGGTAGTCGGCTTCGACCCTGACCGCCAGCGCGAGGACCTTGCCTTGCGCAAGCACCTCAGCATTGACGCAACAGCGCCTGATTTGCAAAGCGCGGTGCAAGGGGCACAGCTTGTTATTATCTCCACCCCACCTTCAGCGGCGCGCGAAGTGCTGGCTACCCTTGAGCCTCTTTTGGACGACGGCACAACTGTAACCGACACCCTCTCATCTAAAGAGCAGGTGATGGCCTGGGCAGGCGAGCTGCTGGGGTCGCGGGTAAGCTTTGTTGGGGGCCACCCATTCTCCCAAACTCTCGACCTGGAAACTGCCTCCGAGAGCGCAACGCCCAGCGCCGACCTCTTCAAAGGCGCTCCCTACTGCATCATGCCCTCCCCCGGCGCGCACAACGACGCGCTCTCTCAAGTTATACAGCTGGCCGAAGCAATAGGCGCACAGCCGCGCTTCATGGACGCGAGAGAGCACGACTCCTTCGTGGCGGCGGTGAGCCACCTGCCCACCCTCGCGAGCGCCGCATTATTACATGCTACCACAACAGGCCCCGCGTGGTTGGATATGAGCGGGTTGGCGCACGAACAATTCAGAAACGTCACAGAGCCGCTTAGCGCGGACCCAACAGCGCTACGCGATATTTTGTTGAGTAATCGCGCCGCCTTACTCCGCTGGATTGACCAGTACCTCATCTCTATACAGGAGATGCGCGATCTACTGGCGGGCGATCACAGCGAGGAGCTGCTCACCGAGCTACAGGATGCGCACGAAGCGAGAGCCACCTGGGCTGCCGACGAAGGGTCAGGAGACCAGGCGGGCGATAAGCTCCGCGCCGAATTGAAGCAGGCAATCAACGACTCCCGCCCTAGCAGGAACTTGATGGGGACCTACCTCACTGAGCAGTTGTTCCGCCGTAAAGAAAAGTAGGCGTGGCAAGGCAAGGTAGGAGCAAAAGATGGGTGTAGAAGCGTGTGAGCAGGGCTGAGCAAAGAGAGCGGGAGACGCGCCGGCCCCTTGGCGAAAGCCTCGACAGCAAGCAGGCTTCACACCCCGCCTCACGCATCTCTTCTAACGCCCATATTGCCATAGCCTCGCTCGGCATCTTCCTGGCCGCCCTCGACCAGACGGTGATCGTAACCGCCCTCTGGCCGATCTCCACCGACCTCCAGATCCCTGTAACCCAGCTTGATAAAGCCGCCTGGGTCATTACCGCCTACCTGCTCGGCTATACAGTGGCCCTTCCATTGATGGGGCGAGTGGCCGACGTTTACGGCCAGCGGCGGATCTATCTTCTCGCGCTGGGCGTCTTTATGATAGGCTCGCTCCTCTGCGCGCTGGCTCCTTCGCTCGGCTGGCTGATTGCCGCCCGGTGCATACAGGCCGTAGGCGGCGGGGCCGTGCTACCGGTAGGGATGGCGATGTGCAGCCACCTCTTCGGGCAGAGTCGGATACCCTTCATGCTCGGTATACTGGGCGCGGTGGCTGAAGCGGGCGCGGTGATCGGCCCCCTCTGGGGCGCGCTCATTATGCAAAACCTGGATGGCGCGCTAAATATAGTGGGCTGGCGCTGGATCTTCTGGGTGAACTTGCCTCTGGGCCTGCTATTCGCCGCGCTGATGCTCCGCACACCGGCCCTGCCACGCTTCCCTGGCAAGATAGACTGGGCAGGCGCGGCTCTATTGGGGGCGGGTCTTCTATCGCTGGCGCTTGCCCTCTCCACTCCCGGCTCAGTAGGCGTGTGGGCGGGCTTCAACAGCGTGGACCAGAGCGGCAATAGCGAACTGGTCACGCCTCAGAGTATCGCGTTATTCGCATCCGCGATCCTCTTCTTCACAGGATTCGCCTTCCGCCAGCGCCGTGCCGCCGACCCGCTCTTTCCGCCCGCTCTTTTCTCGCGGAGTAGCTGGCCTTTTGTCGCCGCCAACCTTACAAATCTGCTCGTCGGCGCGGCGCTGATCATCACCATGGTGAATGTGCCCCTTTACGTGGCGAGCGTCCTTGACGGCACAGCCGAACAGGGCGGGCTGATGCTGCTGCGCATGACGGCCTTCATACCTGTAGGGGCGATAGCAGGAGGGTTGCTGGGGGTGCGAGTCACGTATAGGTGGATCGCGGTTGCGGGGCTGCTGTTTACCTCCATTGGCTCCTGGGAGATGGCAGGCTGGACCCTTACCTCTGCTGACAGCCTCACCACGTGGGTGGGCCTTGCGGCCAACGGCCTCGGCTTCGGGCTGCTCATCTCGCCCGTGACCGCCACCGCGCTGCAATGGGGCGGCCTACGCCGCGCTGCTCTCTCGGCGGCCTCGGTCAACCTATCCAGGATGGTAGGAACCCTGGTGAGCCTGTCGGCAGTTACGGTGCTGGGGTTGCGCCGCTTCAAGGAGCTAATGTCCAGCCACCCGGCGGTGCTCTTTGCCAATCCGGGAGAAAGCGCCGAAGCCTTCGCTAAACGCCAGGCTGACTACATAACCACCTACAAAGCCGCCACCCTCGATGTATACACCTCCGGCTTCCTGGTCGCCGCCCTTATCACGCTTGTAGCAGTGGCTTTCGCCATCTGGCTGCGCCGTAATCCCGACAGCGATGCGGAAGCAGAGCCTATATTCTAGCTGGGAAGCTCAAGGCGGTTTATCTGAACATAAGATGAGGGAGGAGCTATCGTACGAATCGATAGCTCCTCCTTCTACCTTCTACCCGCCAGTGTGAGTCTCGCGTTTACTTCACTAGTCTAGGGCGTATGAAGGGCATCTCCCAAACAGTGGTGTCCTGGGTATATGAAGGGTCCTTTTTCAAGCGTAGCCACGAGGTGGCACAAATCGTACCATCCGATGCCTTGAAAAACTGGCTGTTTTCGTCGGGTATGAGCACCCCTTCGGGGTCAGGGCAAACTCCGACGGCGCAGACCCACATATCGTTATTGCCGACGTACCCTGTGCCTACATCAGCAAAGCTGGCGTCGTTGTTCAGATCGGTAGCTCCGCACTTCTGCATCTGGTAGGTCATAGTATTTGAAGGCCCGCAGCCCCCGGTGCAGTCCTGATCGAAGTGGCGGATACCCAGCGTCTGGCCCGCCGCGTTTTTGCTTACCTGCGTAAACAACATAGGAAACTGACTGCCGGTGTCCAGGTTGAGAGCCATTGCTCGCTTCGCGAAAACGCTCGCCCCGCCTGTCGTCCAGTCGCCCAGGCCGTTGTAAGAGTTATCATAATAGAGCTGGTTCACGTAGCAGTCGGTCTGGTACATGTTGCCGGAGGTAACGGTGGTGTTGTCACAGAGGATATTTCCGGTTGAAGGACCAACACGCAGGTCGAAGTTGTTTTCACTTGAACCGTCGATTCCCTGCACATAAAGGTAGAAATAGAAGCCGCCTGTTGCTTCCCTGTCGAAGCATTCATTCCCCCCCGTACCTTTAGTGCAGCCGGGGCCGTTCTTGAGAACAATCTTGAAGCCGTCAGGTTGGTACCACTTCAGATCGGTTTTTGTTATGGTGCGGTCAGCGGTGTATTGAGCAAGACACTTCTGTAGAGTTGGAAAGGTGGGGCTGCTACAGGGGCCGGCGCTAACCGGTTGGTCTGACAAATCATCAGGGTAACCGAAAGCGCTGGTTATACGCGGGTCGAAGTGCCAGAGGGTATACTGGGTAGTTGTTGCCCAGGTGTCGTCCCAGGAGTTGCCTCCCGGATTAATGTCGGAATCAGAGTATGGCCGACGATCTTCGTCCGCGCGCCAGAAGGCGGGCCTCTGGTCAGGGTAGGCGTTGAGCTTAAGGCCGGTGTTATAGCGGTAGCCCGGTTGGTTGAGGCTGGTCGTGCAATTATTATTGTCGTAGCTGGGGCAACCTGTGTACCGGTAATCGCTGCCGCTGGGGGTATAAGTAGGCCGTGGAGTTTGGAATGGAGTAGGAATAGGCGTATTGGTAGGCGTCACCGGCGCATCCGGCCTGTTGTAGCCATCAGCATCAAAAATCTGCACAACCACATCATCGGCGGCGTAACTCGCCGGAACGTCTATCCGGTAGAGGTAGCCATAAGGTTGTTTCGGATACTCCGGGTTATTAATAATAGTACCGCCGCTATTCTCGTAAAGAGGCGAATAAGCGTCACCACCTTTACGCCAGCTATTCTTTCCCCAAACCGAAAGGTTTAGCTCATTTACCACACCCGGCTGGCCGTAAGGTTTGGCATTGACCTCAGCATAACTGTTCAGGTCAGCGGTCGCCTCAGCGCTGATATCTACCTGCCGCCACATGGGGATTATGCGCATGAAGAAGGTGTCAACCGTTTGTATGGCCTTCACGTGGACCTGGTTGCTGGACCGGACAGGAGTATCTACTACGACGCTTACCAGGGTAGGCGAAAGCACACCGTTAGCCTCAAGGATTTGCAAAGCCTTGGTGCTTGTGTACACGTTGCTGCTGCCACCCACCATTTCAGCGGCAGAAAGCGTTGCTGCGTCCACTGCGCTCTGCAACTTCGCACGCTTGCCCATCAGGTTGCCGACATCTACACCAAGCCCGGCAAAGAGGAGAAGCACAGTCATCATTAATGCTACGATGAGTAGCGCCTGCCCTCTGGAGCGTCTATTTACTATGTGCATATACCCTTCAAGGTCTATGCAACGCTCTTCCTGGGCAACAGGCACATTCTTCATGATTTTTCTTCTCATTTCAAACCACTCCAAAACCTTCTATAAACCTTTTGCCGAGCCGCACGACAAGAGATAAAAGTGTATAGATCATGTACAGACGCCGCCGCTTGGGGTCTGCTGCTCTGATTGAGCGAGCGCGTAGCTACTCATAGGGAGGAGCGCGCCGTTATTCACGATAGTGCCAACTATAGGTGTATAGATGTAGTCCACTTCGACGAGGACGAATACCACACACTTGCTGGCATCAGCCCCTTGAGTGCTGAGCCGCTGTTGCACAACTGAAGCGGTGATATTGGGCGTGGCCGGCCCTGAACCATAGTGATGCACATTCCAGTTGGGGCTTGTGGAAGGTAGTGTACCGAGTACGGTAGTTGTGCCTGTAATCACGTAAACGTCCAACTTGGTGCTAGCTGCCCCTCTATCTGAGCCGAAGTCTATGCCCCTGAGCTTATTCACCACCAGTGTATTAGCGTCGTCGGTACGTCCTGCGTTCAGCACAAAACGTGTAGAATCACGGGCAGCTGTGTTTACACGTGTCCAGGCATTGAGGGCCAGTCCTGCTTCAATGACTATACCTAAGATCAACACCAGTAGAGGAAGCACCAGCGCCACCTCTACCATGCTCTGGCCTTTGTGCGAGCGGTGCGTGGAAGGGAGAGACATTCTTTGTGCTACCTCATTGTTCTTGAAACGAAGCATCTTCATTATTTGACTCAGAGGCATGCCAATTATAAGCATTGCTAAATACCCCCGCCTGATACGTTACTGCCCATGCTGCCCGACTGGGACCCCCTGCACGCGCTCATGATAACTCCGTTCAAGCCTGTAACGCTCACCGCCACCTTCATCGGTTGACCCCAGCCGCATTGTTTCTTGAACATATACACACTTACCTTCTATTGCCCATTCGGTGTTGGCGTGACGGTTGCTGTTGACGTGGGTGTGTTTGTGGGCACAGAAGTTTTGGTTGGCGTGGCGGTTGCTGTTGATGTGGCGGTTGCTGTTGACGTGGGTGTTCTTGTGGGCACAGAAGTTTTGGTTGGCGTGGCGGTAGGTGTGTCAGTCGGTTGGGGAGTCCATGTTGGCAGGGCGGGAGGGGGCGTAGGCAGGTTGGCGCGATTGAAGCCTTGTACAGCGCCCCATTCTTCGTTGATAGACCTCTCATAGCCACGCACAAGTACTCGCGGCAAGACCATGCTCACCAGTGGTGTAAGCATTTGAACGTTGTAATAAACATAAACCTCTACAACCCCGTTCGGACCGCCTGGTTTACCTGCACCACAGTCTGAACAGTTGCCCGAGGAGTTTAGCTCCACATTGTGGTAGCCAAACTGACGCGAGTCAAGCGCATTGGTCAAAGGCAGACCGGCAAGCGAGGCGTTGGCCTTTGAGATTATTGAAGTAGCGCGCGGAATATAAAGCCCATTGACATCTTTTTCCTGGTACCCTGTGACGGCGAAGCGTATCGCCTGGCGGGCGGCGTTGCTCACAGTCACCTGAGCCTGGATGAGGCGGGCCATGTCTATGATGCCGAATATAGCCAGCAAAAGAATGGGCGAGACGAGCGCGAACTCTACGATGCTTTGCCCCAGGGTGCGACCTCTGGTCGCCCTGGCGGGACGAGTGCGCCAGCCCACCTTGAGCTTGCTTGAGTCTTTGTAGATAAATCTCATGATTTGCACCTGGTCTCGTTATCTTCCGGATTGCGCACGTCGGTAAGATGATAGTAAAAGAGCCTGCGGCCAAAGCAGACAACGCGTACCACCCACCGGCGGCAAGCGCACTCAGACTCTGCCAGAAATCATTATGACCTCCAAAGGGGCCAAACAGAATGGGAAAGGAGTACCGGATGTGCCGCCTGGCGGTCCTAACGACTAACAGTACTAATAGATTGGGGGTTGGATACTAATCCCTGACGCAAGCGCTCAGACCTGGGGTGCAGGGAGGGGACACCCCTGTAACCCCGTCAGGGGCATAGCCCCGATACTCACCAGGGAGAAAGCCCCCTCTCCCCTTGTGGGAGAGGGGGTTTGGGGGTGAGGGCGGGTGAGGGTACGTAAGGGTAGGTGAGGGTACACCCGCACAGTCACCCCAAGAAGATTGCTCCACCCCAACCTGAACGCTTACCCCCTGACGGAAAATTGCCCCTACAACTCATCTTTGATATACTCTAGAGATGTACCCTGCCCGCAAAGCTGATAATGAAAACGTCGCCCTCTTTTACCACCCTGCTTTTTTGGAGCATGACACAGGTGAGCACCCGGAGTCGGCTGACCGCTTGCGCTCTATCCTCTCTGCTTTTGAGGCTCGCGGTATAAGGGAAGGCGACCTGTTGAGGCCGGAGCCGGTCAGCCTCGATCTACTCGCACAGGTACACTACCCTCCCTATATAGAAGCTATCGAAAAGGCGTCTCTTCAGGGGGGTGGATACTGGGACCCTGACACCTATATATCCCCAGGCTCCTACAACGCCGCGCTGCTGGCGGCAGGGGCGGCTACCGCGGCTGTGGACAGCGTGATGGCAGGCGCAAGGGCAGCATTCGCGCTGGCAAGGCCCCCCGGCCACCATGCACTCTACATGTCGGCTATGGGCTTTTGCCTCTTCAATAATATAGCTGTGGCAGCCCACTACGCCACCGGTAAGCACAAGCTTGAGCGTGTGATGATCGTAGATTGGGATGTGCATCATGGCAACGGCACACAGGACCTTTTCTACAGCCGCCCTGACGTACTCTTCTTCAGCGTTCACCGTTATCCCTTCTATCCAGGTACAGGCGCCATGACCGAGGCGGGCATCGGGCCAGGCGCGGGCTACACAGTAAATGTGCCTATGCGTGCGGGCCTCGGCGACGCAGCGTACAAGCAAGTCTTCAATGATGTGCTGACGCCGCTAGCACGGCGCTACAAGCCGCAGCTGATTTTGATTTCGGCAGGCTACGATGCGCATATAGCAGACCCCCTGGGCGGCATGGGGGTGAGCGTCGCAGGCTTTAACGAAATGGCTCAAATTGTCCGCCGCCTTGCTGACGAGATTGACGAATGTCAGGGCCGGGTAGCAGCTATACTGGAGGGCGGCTACAATGCCAATGCGCTTGCCGGGTCGGTGGTAAGCACCATAGCGGCTTTACAGGAACCCAGAAGCCTTATACAAGGACGCTCTGCAACCAGGCAGCCACCTGCTATGCCCAACGAAGTAAAAGAGATAATAAGTGTGAGTCAGGCGATAAACAGCGTGCGGCATATACACGGGCTATCGCGGGCGGAATTATGAATTAGCAATTATGAATTGCAGTAGATCAATCCCTAAGCAAGGAAAGATGTTTGGCACTGCTCATTCTAGCAGCTTACAATAATTCCCAATTCATAATTCCTAATTCCGCCAAAGGCGGTAGCTTTCAGGAGAAAACGATGGTGAACATGCTCAACTCATCACGGGACGAAGACCAGCGCAAGCGCGACGAAGCTCAACTTTATGCTATGCAGCAGCAAATGGACGAGCTGCGCCGCCAGTTGAAGGAAAACCTCGCCAGGCAGCAATGGTTCGAAGAGCTTTACAAGCAAAGCGAGGGTAAAGTTACTCAGCTACAGCTTGCGCAAGATCGAATGGCCCAGGACGTTGCTCAGGCGCTGCATGCCCGCCAGATGGATGAAGGGCGAGTGAAAGCACAGGTCGCGGAACTGGCGCAGAAGGTGGAAGCTCCCGATAAGCAACTGCGCGAGATACGCTCCCAAATCTCTGCTCTTACCGAAGGGCGCAAAACCGACCACGATGTAGACATGGCGGGGCAGCAGCAAACCGAAGAGATGCAGAGGCAAATCCGTGAGATCAACGCGCATATAGCCAAAGTTGGCGACGCCCAGAAGCAACTGCGCGACCTCATACACGACCTGGACTCCAAGCTGGGCGAAATCCGCCAGGAGGCGCTGCACGTCGGCGAGCTTCAGACGATGGAGGAGCAACGCCTGAGGCGGCAAGGTGTTGAGTTGCAGACGCTATTTGAGGCGCTCAGGCAGCAGTTTACAGAGGTATCGGCCAAATCGCAGCGTGTAGATGATGTGCGACGGCAGCTCACCGAGCGTCTAGAGGCTGTAGAAGACCAGGTCGCCCTGGTCCGCAACAACGAAACAGGGATCGATACTGAGATAGCTCGGATAGAGAAGCAAGCAACAGAGCAATATCTGCTTCAGCAAGAGCGCCTTGAAACAGCAAGAACTCAGCTTGACTCGCAAATAGGCGAAATGCGCCAGGTGAATGACCAGCGCACCGACCGGGTGATGAGCCGCTTCAGCGGCGTAGACGACCGCCTCCGCGCTGTTGAACAGACGTTAGCCGAGCTACCCAGCCGCTTTGAGGCGCTGGAGCGAAAAGACGAAATGATAGGCTCGGAGGCCGACACAATTGAAGAGTGGTTGGTGATGAGACAACTGGCCGCGATGGAAACAGTGCTTGATGAGGTGCGTAAACGCCGCGCCGAACGGGGCATGGCGAGGAAACCCACAAAGGCTGGCGATGCAGCCGAAAGCGCGCCCGGATCGGTCTACAACCCGTCGGGCCTGTTGAAAAGCGTGCGTGACGCCCGCCCTCCAGCGCGCAACGATGCCGGTGACGAGGGATCAGGGATTTAGAGGTTAGCTCTTACCCACCGCTTGTCTACTCTACGACTACCGATAGCTGCTGTGGTGCCAACCGTTGGCAGATGGTGCCCACTCTCCCTTGAAAGGCCAAATGCAAGCCCCGCACGATCACAACGATGATAGGCCTGATTCTTATAGTAGGGCAGCCGGCACGGAACCAGCCGGGAGGATAATCCCCAGGAAGAGCTTGGGGCAGCACTTCCTTACAAACCGCTCGATAACAGCCAGGATCGTTGACGTCGCTCAACTGAAGGCTGGCGATTGTGTTGTTGAAGTGGGGCCTGGGCTGGGAATACTCACGGAGGAGCTTGCAGGCAAGCTCTCAGCGTTGTCTGGCGGCAAGATAATAGCTATAGAGCTGGACGACAAGCTGCTGCCGCTCTTGCGCGAACGCTTCGCAGCCATGCCGCAGGTGAGCTTCATTCACGCCGATGTGCTCAAAACAACTCCAGGTGCGCTCACAGGTGGCGGGCCTTACAAGGTGGTGGCGAACCTTCCTTACTACATAACCTCGGCTGTGCTGCGGCACTTCCTGGAAGCAGATGTAAAGCCGGCATCGTTGACAGTGATGGTGCAGCGTGAAGTAGCGGAGCGGATGGCCGCGAAGCCGCCCGACATGAGCCTGCTTGCAGTGGGCGTACAATTGTACGGTAAGCCCAAAGTGCTCTTCCGAGTGCCGCCGGGCGCATTCAACCCGCCGCCGAAGGTCGAGTCGGCGGTGGTACAGATAGAAGTTTACAGTCTGGCGGAAAGGCCCGTTGTGCCCCTGAGCGACAAAGATTTCTTCAAAGTGGCGCAAGCAGGCTTCAGCCAGAAGAGGAAGCAGGTAGCCAATACCCTCTCATCAGGGCTGCATCTGGGCAAAGCTGATGTCATCGTGGGCCTCAAGGCAGCAGGGATAGAACCAACCCGCCGGGCAGAGACCCTTACAATAGCAGAGTGGGCTGCCGTCGAGAAGACACTGATCCCTGCATCTCAACTGAGGTAGAAACAACACAGATCCTAGCCAGCGGCAATCTTTATGCTCATACAAAATGCTTACGCCAAAATCAATCTTAGCCTTGAAGTGCTGGGCAAACGAGAGGATGGTTATCACGATATAGTGTCGGTCATGCAGCTTATCGACCTGCATGACACGCTCCTTTTTAGCCCCGCCGACGAGCTAACCATCGAGTCTGATAGTCCGAAGCTAAACGCCGAGGGCGAAAATAACTTGATATGGAAAGCTGCCCGCTTGCTGGCCGGGGCCACAGGCACAAGCAATGGGGCGCAGATAGAGTTGCAAAAGAGGATACCCATCTCAGCGGGCCTGGGGGGTGGAAGCAGCGATGCTGCCGCCGCTCTCGTGGGCTTGAGTAAGCTATGGGGAGTAAATATATCGCAAGAGAAGATGAGCAGACTCGCAGCCAGGTTGGGTTCGGACGTGCCCTTCTTCCTCGGTGCGCCCACTGCCCTCGTCCAGGGTCGCGGGGAGAGGGTTACGCCTTTACCCCTGTTGAGACCATGCTGGGTTTTGCTCATCTATCAGCCTTGCGATGTAGAAAGGAAAACAAAGAGGCTCTACAGCAGCCTGTTCAAAGAAGAGATGACAGCAGGAGAACTCACAAGCGAGCTTGTCTTAGCTATAAAGCAGGGTGACTTTCCCGAAGCGCGCCTGCTGCACAACAGCTTTGAGAGAGCCGCATACTCGACCTTCGCGCCCCTCAACGAAACCCGCCGCCAACTAGAACAGCTTGGCGCGGGGGGTATCCACGTATCGGGCAGCGGCCCCACCATCTTCGTCCTATTCCCGCAAGAACAAGAGGTAAAAGCCCAAATCCTGCGCGAAATCCTACAGACAGAAGGTTTTAGCGTCCTGCTGACCCGCACCCGCACACGGGCACTTAGTGCGTAGCATGTACCTCGTATGGTGTAAGGAGCTATAGCAAAAACACCTTCATCCTCTACGCACTGCCTGTCACCAATGCCATGACATTTATCATCCACCGCAAACCGCCGTATCGAGCTTATATCGAAGAAGGGGGAGGCGGCGCTATGTCGCACGTAGCCGAGTTGCCGGGCTGTTTTGCCGTTGGCTCTGATGCGGCGCGTGCTGCGGGAGCTACGCCTCGAGCCATCGCAGATTTCCTCGCGTGGCTGAAGGCGCACAAAGAGCCTCTGGTACCCGAAGCGCATGTTGCCAGGCCGAGCATGGCGGACATCTTGGTGGCTGATGTGCGTTCGGAAGGCGCGCCCACACAGGCGGGGGGCAAAGCCGCCCTCTTCGACTTCGACACGGCTGCCTGGGACAACGATAAGCTCGAGCGCACGCTGCGCTGGCTCAGATACAGCCGCGCAGACCTGCTTGCGAAGATAGACGGGCTGGACGATATGGAGTTGAAAAGCAGGCGTCTAGCGCCCGACCGCACCCTGTGGGCTACGCTGCTGCACATTGCTCACGCCGAGTACGGCTATATCAACAGGAGCGCAGGGCCACTAGCAGGGCTAAGCGAGCCTCCCCTCGCAGGAATACGAGAAGAGTTATCAATAGTTCGAGCAATGTTAGAAGACAAAGCACGTACTGTGCCTGCGGAAGAGCGCACTAAAGTAGTGCACCCCGTCTGGGCCGCCCGCCCGGACGAGCCGTGGACCCTGCAAAAGGCCCTCCGAAGAGCCTTAGAGCACGAAAAGGAGCACCTGGCGGAACTCGACAGCAGGCGCTAAGGGCCGCATCCCAATGCTGCTGTAAGAGTAGCACACCCAACTGAAGGCAACTACCTGAGCCATTCACCACGAGCGGATGTGCGGAAAATCGTGGCAAGTAGGAGAATGATGGTAGAATAGGCCGAAGTTGCTCGTCTGAGTGGTACAGGAGGCAAGGGCTATTTCACCCCGCACTGTACATCCACCTGCTGCCACATTCGTTGTTAAGGATATAAGGAACCTAATCAGATAATCAGGAGGCTTTCACGTTTTGATTTCGCGAATCCGTCTCAGCAAACGTTTGGTGTGGAAAGTTGTCGTGCTGCTCTTTTTGACCTTTTCTGTCGCGTCCGGCTCTGCGTTAGTTGCTCCACAGGCAGCGGCGCAATCGTCCGTTAGCCCAGCTCCCCCTGCCAATCCTTATGGGGTGAATCTCTTCCTCCAGAAAGAGGTAGAGCCGTGGAAGATCGAGCAGACACTACGCATGACCGCCGAGGCAAATATCCCCTGGATCAAGCAGGAGTTTCCCTGGCAGGAAATTGAGTTCAAGAAAAACTACTTCACCGACGACAAGTGGAAAAAGTCGGCCTGGGAGAAATACGACAACATAGTAGAACTGGCCGACAAATACCACCTGACGATAATCGCCCGCATAGATCGCCCCCCCGAGTGGGCGAAAGCCCCCGCGGGCAGCGCAACGCCTCTCAACAGTAACAAAGACCTGGCTGATTTTATCAATGCTTTCCTGGACCATTACAATGGGCGTATAAAGTACGTGCAGGTCTGGAACGAGCCGAACCTGAATGCCGAGTGGGTGCCGGGCAAGCCTGCCGATCCCAACGGCTATGCGGCCATGCTCAAAGAAATCTACCCGCTCGTCAAAGCGGCGCACCCTGATGCTATTATCCTGAGCGCGCCTATGGCTATGACCACTGAGGGAGTGCAGAGCCGTGGCAACATGGACGAGATAGATTACTGGAAAGGGCTGTACGCCGCCGGGATCAAGGGCAACTTCGATATTGCCTCGGCCAATGGCTACGGCCTCGACCAACCCCCTGACGCCCCACCCGACCCCAAAGTATTGAACTTCCGCCGCGTAGAACTACTGCGGCAAGTGATGGTTGATAACAGCGACAGCGGGCGTCCCATCTGGTTGGATGAATACGGCTGGAACGCGTCACCCAATACCCTCTCCGAGGCGGAGAAGAACTTCTGGCGGCACGTTACTCCCGAACAACAAGCAGCCTGGACCACGCAGGGCGTAGAATACGCACGGCAGAACTGGCCCTGGGCGGGGGTTATCTCCATCTGGTATCTCCGGCAGGTGGGTGACATACCTCCTGATAAGGCGGAATATTACTTCGGCATGCTCAACCCCGACTTCTCGCCCCAGCCGGTATATAACGCCGTGAAAGCTGATGCTGCCCAGTTCCCCGGCCCTGCCTCGCAGCCTGTAGGCACACCTATTAACCCGCCGCCATCGCCAACAGCCGCCGAAGCCGTGCCTTCAGCGACGGTTGTCGCAGATAATACAGCCACAGTAGCGCCACCTACCCCAACAGCCGTGCAGCTAACTCCTACCAGCGCAACATCTACGCCGACTACAGGCATAACTCCCACCCTGCAAGCGACAGCCATAGCCACACCCGCGCTTACACCCACCGCAGGCCCGGTGGTTGTGGCGGGGGCTAACAACTCGACAATGCTCTTCGTGGTAGGAGGCGTTCTGGTGATTGGCGGATTGGCGGCATTAGGTTTCTACTTGATGAGAGGTAAGAAGGCTGCGTAGCTTTGGTGTTGCACAGTGCGTAGTGCGCAGTGCGCAGAGAATAACAGAGTTGATGAACGCTGAAGAGGCAACCCCCGGGCTGTCTTACACAGTACGGAGCACGCAATAAGCAACCCGCCGTCACCTATGAACATTAGACCACTCCACGGCGACGACCGCCCTGCACTTAAGCGCCTGCTTCTGCAAGAGCCTGAGTACAATCTCTTTCAGTTGAGCGCTTTGATAGAACACGGCCTGGGCGATAACTCTACAACTAAGGGAGCGCCCTGGGCTGTTGGCGCTTTTCGCGCGGATGCTCTTACCGGCGTGGTCATGTCGCAGCGCGGAACGGCGGGCCTCTACCACACCGCGGGCGACAGCGAGACTATGGGCCTTCTATCGAAGGTGGTGCTAGATAAGGCCGCCAGCGGCGATATAAGCCTACTTAGCGGCCATGCCTCGCAGATCGATCCTCTACTACCAGTGGTGGGCCAGGCGAGCATCGGCATGGACAGATGTTACTTTCAAACACTGTCGCCCGGTAATCTCCGCCTTTCATCTTCCGAGCAGAAGGACGTCAGCGCGCCGCGCCTCGCCACGTGGGACGACATGGAGAAACTGATAGATTTCTACATGGTGGGCTTTTACTCTCTGGCGCGGCTGCCGTCGCGCTCGGCCTGGCATAGCCGCCTCTCCGAGCAATTAACCTACCGCACCCTCTTTCTGATAGAGGATAGAGCAGGCAGGGTGATCTCAGCGGCCATGACGAGCGCGGAAGGTGGGAATGCGGCTATGCTGGGTGGTGTGGCTACCCTGCTGGATTATCGCCGCAAAGGGTTGTCCACTCTCTGTGTAAGTGCGCTCTGCTCTTACCTCTTCCGGGCCGGAACCAGGAGTATCGCCCTTTTCTATCTCCAGGACAATACCCCAGCCAGCCATGTCTACGATAAAGTGGGCTTCCAAGACGCCGGTGAATGGCTGCTGGTGCCCCTCGGCTTCTGGTTCACATAGAGGCGTATTGCGCGCTGCGTATTACGAGGTTACTTGTTCAACTCAGCATAAGTGGGATGTGGGAGGAGACCCCAGCTGCTTTGGGGCCAGTAGGAGACGAAGGCTGTGCCTATTATCCTGGTGACGTCCAGCGCGCCCCACACGTGGGAGTCGCTGGAGTTGCGTCTGTTATCGCCCAGCACAAATATGTAGCCGGAGGGTATCACTGTGGGCGGCATGGTGTAGTCAGGTGTTGCCTTCACGTACGGCTCTGTTAACCTCACGTTATTTACGTATACCCCGCAACCTCCGCAATCACGGTCCGGCGCGCCAACCGCGTTGGGATCCGCCTTTATCTCAACAGTCTCGCCTTCTACGGCTATTACCCTCTTGATGAAGTCGCGCGGCTCGGTAGGCGCCTCGAAGACTATGATGTCGCCCCGTTGCGGGCCGTGAAAGAGATAGCGCATGTCAGCAGGTGTGTTAGGATTCGTGAGGCGGGCTAGAAAGTTAGCGTCGTAGCGGAAGTACAGCCCCTTATTTACGAGCAGATATTCTTCCGAGCGAAGAGTGGGGAGCATGCTGTCGCCCTCTACCTTGAAGTTCTGTATTACGGCCCGCACCAGGAAGAAGATCAGCAGCGTGACCGCTATGGTCTCTGCCACCTCTCGCAGCACATTGGGCTTTGCTCGCCCACGAGGGGCCTCGCTCCCGCCGGTAGGCCCACTATCCTCACTCTCCGGCAAATAGGGCAACCGCTCTGCTGTGTGCCAGTAACTATCGTCTTCTACATGCATTGTTTGCTACTTCTGTTCCTTTTTTGTGTTCGTGATCGCCGGGTCGTACAAGAATTATATATGTAGAGGGTGGCAAACGCAAAGAGGGTCAGGCGGTATCTGTTCAGATTTAGGGTGGAACAACCTTCTTGGGGTAACTGTGCGGGCATACCGCCACCCGCCCTCACCCCAACCCCTCTCCCACAAGGGGAGAGGGGCTTTACTCCTGGGGAGTATCAGAGGATACGGTTGTTCTCCCATGAAGGGAGAGGGGGCATTGTGCATGCTGAGTGCCATGCGCTACGCCCTTGTACTCTCTAATCTGAACAGTTACCCAAGGGGGTTATAGGACCAAAGTACTAGAAATCTACTGCTAATATCCACTTGCTTTTTTGTTCCTCGAATCATATACTCATCTAACCTTTTACGCACCTGACGGTGCAGGGCGAGAGAGGCATCGTACTAGCAGCTACCCAGAGAAACGGAGGAGTACCAGATGTTCAATAAAACAGGCCGACGTAGTCCTTACTTGCGGGTGTTGGTTTTAGTATTGCTATTGGCGGGAGTCGCGCTCTTCGCCTGGCAGGTAAAAGGCGGGCAAAGTGCGCCCAGCGGTCCTTCACCAATGGGCAATAGCTCTGTTCAGGGGGAGGCAAGCGGCGTGGCCGACTCGTCTGTAGCTCCTGATGCCAACGGCGCTATCGTTAGCGGGCAGTCGTATAAAAATGATGTTTCACCTGCACTACGCGACATCAAGCCAATCCCGCCGGAGGCGCAGCCCAGGAAGGCGGAGGATGCTTCTGAGGACAAAGGCGAGTTGATCCCCCTCATCGGGCACAGCGATATGCCAGATACGGTAGTGCAGCGCCAGTTTGGTTCTAATCAGAACGGTGCTGGCCCTCTCATGCCGTCGCCACTGGTTAATTTCGCAGGTATCAATTCGGCCGGCGGCTGCAACGGCTGCGCGCCTCCCGACACCAATGGCGATGTGGGACCTAACAACTTTGTACAAAGTGTAAACTCGGCCTTCCAGGTTTGGAACAAGAGCGGCGTTTCGCTGTATGGCCCCGCCAATGTCAACACTCTATGGAGTGGTTTTGGCGGCCCCTGCCAGACAAGGAACGACGGCGACCCGATTGTACTTTACGACTCAATGGCGAATCGGTGGCTCATCAGCCAGTTCACCGCTGCGTCACCATACAATGAGTGCATAGCTATCTCCACTACAGGCGACCCAACGGGCACATACAATCGCTACGCCTTCCAGCTCAGCACCAGCGACTTCCCCGACTATCCAAAGCTCGGCGTGTGGCCCGACGGCTATTACATGAGCGCCAACTGGTTCACCGGCGGCCAGACCTATGCAGGCCCACGCCCCTACGTATTCAATCGCGCTCAGATGTTGACAGGGGCGGCGGCGAGCTTCCAAACCACCTCTGGCCCGCTCGGTAGCTCAAAAAGCCCTATCCTACCGGCAGACCTCGACGGCCCTACACAACCTCCGTCGGGCGCGCCAAACTACTTCGTCGGCTTCGGCAGCCCAATGTCAATCTACAAGTTCCATGTAGACTGGAACACCCCTTCAAATACTACTTTCACTAACTCAGCTAACCTGACCCCAGCCGCATTCACCCAGTTGTGCGGTACAACCCAGAACTGCGTGCCGCAAAAAGGCACCACGCAGAAACTGGATGGGCTGGCTGATCGTCTGATGCAGCGGCTGGCTTATCGCAACTTTGGCGGCTACGAATCTATGGTCGTCACCCATGCTGTGAACGCGGGCAGCGGTGTGGCGGGGGTGCGCTGGTACGAAATCCGCAATCCAGGCAGCACAGCCACCATCTACCAGCAAGGCACTTACTCGCCCGACGCGACCTATCGCTGGATGAGTAGCGCCGCGATGGACAAGAATGGCGATATCGCCGTTGGCTACAGCGCATCCAGCAGCACACTTTACCCTTCTATACGCTACACAGGCCGCCTGTCAACAGATGCCCTTGGCACTCTACCACAGGGCGAGGCTACTCTCCTCACGGGCACAGGCTTCCAGTCGGGTGTGAACCGATGGGGCGACTATTCGGCTATGGGCATAGACCCCAGCGATGACTGCACCTTCTGGTACACCCAGGAATATAACAATAGCGGCGCCTGGGCGTGGGGCACGCAAATCGGCTCGTTCAAGTTCGCGGGTTGCACCGGCGGACCTCCCCCGCCCACCGCTACCAACACACCTCAGGCAGGCCCCACCAACACTCCCACCAGGACCCCTGTTTCTCAGCCCACCAATACCCCCACTCCGCGGCCCACCAACACTCCGGTCCCTCAACCGACCAATACGCCCCCGCCAGGCACTTGCGGCGAGAAGCTGACCAATGGCGGCTTCGAGGGTGGAAGACCCCCCTGGGTGGAGACCTCCTCCGGCGGTTATGAGATCATTGACACCACTCGCCCACACACCGGCTCGTACAGCGCCTACCTCGCGGGCTACAACAACGGTGTTGATACTATTTACCAGCAAGTCACTATCCCCAGCAATGCCACCTCAGCCACTCTCACCTACTGGTGGAATGTGAGCACGCGAGAAGCCTGCTGCACCCCTTACGACTACCTGTACGCACGGGTGCTCAACAGCAGCGGAGGAGTGCTGGCAACGCTTCAGACGCTCAACAACGCCAGCCCGAATAACGTGTGGACCAAATCCACCTTCAACTTGCTGGCGTATAAGGGCCAGACAGTGAGGATCTACTTCAAGGGCACCAACGATGTGAGCCTGCCCACATCTTTCTTCATAGATGATGTGAGCTTGAATACTTGCCCTTGACCGGAACACTGCTTGCAGTTGAATGAAAAAACGCCACGAGCTAAACAGATTGCGTTTAGCTCGTGGCGTTTCACCTTCGTAAGCTCAGCAAAAACCATTCAGCAGATGCTCACCTCTGGTAGAGGTGACACACTTGCTATTCTGATAGGGAAGAGGCTATAGTTGGTTTACCATAGGACCAGGGGCGCTACTGGCGATGGCAAACCGGAGGGTACCCTGACTCTCCTGCGAGGAAGGAAGTACAGGTTGCCGGATAGAGACAGCAGAGAGGTCACCCTTGCTCAAAGCAGCTTGACTTCAAGAATGGGAGGGTTTCGATGTCTAAGAAAGAGCGCAGTTCATTGAGTATAGGTATTCTTGTCTTATTGCTGCTGTTGGTTGCCTCGGCGGGGTGGCTCGTCGCCAGGCAAACGAGCGTGCCGGTCGCGCAGGGCAGCCTGCGTCCAGCAGGAGCACCTGCCTCCAACGGCGTCAGCACTTCGGCTGATCCGGTCTCTGCAGGCAGCAGCATTATGGTGGGGCGATCATATGCTAACGACATCTCGCGGCCTTTGCGGGAAATCACCCCCGTCGTGCCGAAAGAGGGCGAGCGCGAGGAAGAGAACGAGAACCCTCCAATCCGCATCCCCGGCTTCAAAGACGAAACCGATTCCGTAGTGCAGCGCACATTCGGCTCTCTCAACGGCGTCACCACCATACCAGCACCAAATGGCACATATGAAGGTATTGACTATCCTGGGGTAAGCTGCAACTGCGCCCCACCGGATACCAATGGCGAGGCGGGCCTCACCGAGTATGTGCAGATGGTAAACGAAGGCGTTCAGGTCTTTGACAAGAGCACGGGCGCTTCACTATACGGCCCACTCTCAATCTCCAGCTTCTGGAGTGGCTTCGGCGGAGTGTGCGAGACGGGTGGCGCGGGCGACCCGGTGGTCCTTTACGACCAGCTTGCCAACAGGTGGGTGATAAGCCAGTTCGCGGGCGGCAGCACCATAACGGACGAGTGCATAGCCGTATCCACCACCTCCGACGCCACCGGCAGCTACTATCGCTATGGCTTCCATCTAGGGAGCAACTTCTTCGACTACCCGCATCTTGGCGTCTGGCCCGACGGTTATTACGCCAGCTTCAACGTCTTCAACTCGGCAGGCACCAGCTACCTGGGGCCTCAGCCCGTTGCCTTCGACCGCGCCACTATGCTGAGCGGTCAAAGCGCCACCTTCCAGACTACATCGCCGCTCGGCAGCGGCTCAGCTCCCTTCTTACCTGCCGACCTGGACGGTTCGACCCCCCCGCCCACCGGCGCACCTAACCACTACGCGGAGTTCGGCAACCCACTCAAGCTCTTCAACTTCCACGTAGATTGGGGCACCCCCGCCAACAGCACATTCCTCAACTACGCTAGCCTCGCGGTGGCGGGCTTCACTCAGCTTTGCTCGACCGGGCGCAATTGCATACCTCAGCCAGGCACTTCGACCAAGTTAGATGGCATAGGTGATCGCTTGATGTTCCGGGCGGCATATCGCAACTTCGGCGATCATGAATCGATGGTGCTGAACCACAGCGTGAACGTGGGAAGTGGGCAGGCAGGCGTCCGTTGGTACGAGCTCAGGAGCCTGAACAGCACCCCAACTGTATACCAGCAAGGGAGCTACGCGCCCGATGCCACCAACAGATGGATGGGCAGCGCAGCAATGGATAGCGCGGGCGATATCGCCGTTGGGTACAGCGCATCTAGCAGCAGCGTCTACCCCTCGCTGCGCTATGCCGGACGCCTCTCAAGCGACCCGCTCGGCCAACTGCCACAAGGTGAAGCTACCATGTTCGCGGGCCTCGGCTCGCAGGCAAGCACCGGCAACCGCTGGGGTGATTACAGCGATATGACTGTGGACCCGGCGGACGACTGCACTTTCTGGTATACTAATGAGTACTACCCAAGCGGGGCTACTCAGTATAATTGGCGGACGCGCTTCGGCTCCTTCAAGTTCCCGGGCTGCGGTGGTGCTCCTCAGCCTACACCTACCAACACGGCTGTGGTGAGTGTGACGAACACACCCCTGCCTGTCGCAACTAACACCCCGATACCTCCTACCGCTACGGCGACCCCCAATCCTAACGCACCTGACTTCACGCTGAGCGTGTCGCCGCCAAGTCTCACCGTAGCTCGTGGGGGCGCTAACGGCATCTACACAGTTACTCTAACATCTCAGAACAACTTCTCCGGTGATATTAGGCTGACTGTGAGTGGCTTGCCAGGTAAAACAAGCGGCACATTCTCTCCCAACCCGGTCGCGTTGGCTGCGGGCACTACTAAAAGCGCCACCCTAACCATCAATGCGCAGCGAGGAGGGCCAACGGGCGCCTTCACCCTGACCGTGACGGGCACAAACGGCGGAACCACGCACAGCCAGAATGTGACACTAACAATTACCCGCTAGCTGTAAGACCTACTATGCCAAAGCGCCGCAATCTGTGAGCCTGATTGCGGCGCTTTTGTTTGCCGGAGGGGAACTTTCGCTTGTCTCTAATCGTCCTAACAATAGACCCGCAAAGAGGCATTCGCGGCAGGGCAAGCCGCTGAGCGCTGAACAATCAGAACTTAGGAGGAGACATTATGGAAACAGGACGCAACAAAATATTGGTGGCTTTAGGGGCGTTGGTAGCAGGTGGATTGCTCCTGGCAGCGTTCACAGTAGTGTGGCTTTTGCCGCACGGCCCGGGGACGAGCGACGCAAGCGTGCAAAGTGCAACAGACGTTGCCGGCGGCTCGAGCTATAGCTCGGGCCAGATAGGAGATCCGGTGGCATCAGGTAAGAGCAGTTCCGATTACGTTTTAGGCCAGACGCAGGGTACAGGCAGCGCAGCTACAACAGATCAGCCGCATATTTCTGTGCGTGGTACAGGTAATGTGTCGGCCAAACCGGATATGGCAAATCTACAGGTAGGCGTGCAGATTCAGCAAACATCTCTCGATGCCGCTCAGAGTGAGGCCGCCACCAAGGCAGACGCCATGACCAAGCAATTGACGGCTGCGGGTATAGCTGACACAGATATATCAACAGCGCAGTACAGCGTAGAGCCTGTGATGAACTATAACGACAATCAGCCGCCCACAGTAACGGGCTTTCGGGTGACAAATATCCTCAACGTGAAAATCCGCGACATCAGCAAGGCAGGCAAGCTGATTGATGACCTGGTGAAATCGGGCGCTAACACAATCTATGGCCTCAGCTTCGGCTTCTCAGACCCTTCGGCAGTTATGCAGCAGGCCCGCGAGCAGGCGATGGGCGACGCCAAGACCAAAGCCACGCAGCTAGCCGGCCTCGGCGGTGTAACCCTGGGACAGCCCATTATCATAGAAGATGGGGGCTCGAACACCCCGCCTCCCCCAATGCCTATGTCTGTAGATCAGGCGACGAAAAGCGCCGCAGCGCCAGCTACAGCCATCAATCCCGGCCAGCAGCAGGTAACAGTAGACGTTAGCGTGGTCTATGCAATAAAGTAAGTCGCATTGTGCATCAGGAGATGAGACACCCTGCATCTAGCCATGCGTATGTGCTCTATGCAGCAGGGTATTCCGAACGCCCCACAATGGCGCTAGCAGAAGAGGCAATTCGGGCCGCGTGTAGCTGCTCGAATTGCCTCTTGTGGTTTCAAGAACTAAGCTCGACTTTGTACAAAATAAAAGGAGGTAAGAACGGGTAAAGGGACCCACAAGCTCTTTGTTGTAAGATAGAAGCCTACGACAGCACTATCCGAAACGAGGAGGCTCACGATGTCCCTACCC
>DAHVFG010000026.1:0-28555 GCA_027317125.1 Chloroflexota bacterium
ACCTGCTCCAGCGTATTCACCTTGCCAACCAGGCTGCTAAACTCAAGCTCTTGCAACAACCTGAGCATCTTCACTCTATCGAAGCCGTGAACGTGGCTATGCTCCAGGTCTAGCTGTACAGGGGCATCGCACACAATAGTGGCAAGCTCTTTGCTGTTCAGAGCCTGCTCAGCGTGTTCGCGCAGACTCTCTTGCTGCTTCGGCTTGAGTTCGTCTATATGCTCAATGATTCCTTCCAGGCTGCCATACTTCTGCAGTAGCTTGGAGGCGGTCTCTTTGCCGATTGTAGGCACGTTCGGTATGTTATCGGTTTTATCGCCCACGAGCGCCTTGTAGTCGGGCACAAGCTCAGGGTCGAAACCGTATCGCTCCTGCACCGCCGCTTTATCATAAATCCTGGCATCTGAGAAGCGCTGATTGTAACCGCCAGGAGCTATCATATACACATGATCCGAAACTAGCTGGTGCTGATCGGTGTCGGCGGTGAGGATATAGGTATCAAGGCCACGCTGCTCAGCTTCTTTGGAGAGAGTGCCTATAAGGTCGTCGGCCTCGTAGCCTGCAAGCTCGACAATTGGCAGGCCCATAGCCCCCACCACCTGGCGTACACGGCCAAACTGCTCGGATAGGTCGCCGGGCATCGGGCCGCGTTGCGCCTTATAGTTCGGCGCGGCCTCGTGCCGAAAGGTACGCCCCATATCGAAGGTGACAACAGCATATTGCGGAGTCTCCTTACGCAGCGTATCCATCAACATCTGAGTGAAGCCTAGCACTGCATTGGTAGGCTCTCCTCTAGAGGTCCGCAAATCGGCAGGCAGGGCATGGTAGGCGCGATAGACAAGGGCGTGACCGTCCACAAGCAGCAGCTTGGGGCGAACCGCTGCTTGCTGCTGCGCTTCCTCTCGTTTTGCTGTAGTGATTTCGGTTGCGCCGGTCTCTTGCACATTCACGGCTAACTCCTCATCTCAAAGGCGAATCTTATCCCTAAATTATACCTGAACATCGCGTGTCAGCACAATTTTGCGGCGGAATGAATGTAAATGTTCAGAATAGGGGTAGAACCAAGTTCAAGAGGTAACTACCTGCCCGCACGGATACCCCAAGAAGATTGCTCCACCCATACTCTGAACTCTTACCAAACTGGTAAGTGTTCAGAGTATGGGTGCAGGGGCGTCCCTCCCCTCACCCCAACCCCTCTCCCACAAGGGGAGAGGGGGCTTTACTCCTGGTGAGTGCACAGGGGCAAGCCCCTGACGAGGTTACAGGGGTGATTAAACCCCCCTCTCCCCTTGTGGGAGAGGGGGTTTGGGGGTGAGGGCAGATGGCGCAACACCCGCACGGATACCCCAAGAAGATTGCTCCACCCCAACTCTGAACTCTTACCAAACTGTTTGGCTTTGCATATAATGTTACTTATGTTAGAATAGGACGGCATATGGCGGCTCTGTTTTGCCCTGCTTGGTGTAACCCTGAAAGACAATTTATTGTGGAGGAAGCGGTGACAGGTATTTCCGGCTCGATTAAGATGAATGCAATTCGCCTGACGGCGTTCTCGGCCTTAGCACTTCTCACTATGTTGGCGCTAGCAGGGTGCCAGATAGGCCCGGTCAACCTGGGGGGCGGTACTCCGGTGCCCACTGTACCCCCAACTAACACAGTACCACCTCCGACCCCGACCACACCCCCACGCCCACTAGCAGGTCATGTACTTGATACAGTCACAGGCAAGCCTATCGCCAATGCGGATGTGACGGCAGGGGGCGTGCTGACCGAAACCACCACAGACGGCGCTTTCTACTTCGATGACGTGCCTCTGGGCAGCAAAGTGACCATCGCCGCGGATGGCTACGCCAAAATAGAGGCCGACCCCGGCAGCGGTAAGCAGTTTGACGCTAAGCTAAGACCGAACAGCTTGAGTGGGCAGGTCACAGATAAGACCACAGGCCAGCCCCTTGCAGGAGTGCTGGTAAAACTCGTGTTGCCGCAGTCACCGGTTACTCCGACCACCAACATCACAGGCACCGCACCTATCGCCGCCACAGCCGTTGCGACGCCGACTGCCACAACCCAGAGCACGGGAATGCTTGGATTCGGCAACGTTCTGGCCGCCCCACTCGCGGCTTCTACCCAGGCGGCTGGGGACAGCTCAACCGCGGCGGGAGACGGCTCTACGCCTACCGACGCACCCCCGTCAGCCACCCCAGCGCCCCCAACACCCACCGCGCTGCCGCCCCTTGTGCCTCCAACTGGCCCTGGGTTCGTATCTGTTTATACAGATGCCAGCGGCAACTATTTCTTCAAAAACGTGCCGCAGGGCGCAAGCCTCACCTTCAAGATGCCAGGCTACAAACTCACCAAACTCCCCGTTGACGAGACCGGTAAGAAGGACGTTGCCCTGGACCAGTTCAAGGTAGAAGGTATTTACATCACCGCTAACGTTGCTGCGTCGCCCGACTTGCTCAACGAGCTCCTCGACTTCATACCCAAGAGCCGGATCAACACCGTGGTGTTGAACGTGCAAGATGATGCTTCCGCGTGGGTCTTCGACGTGAAGAATCCTGATGTGATAGCCGCCAAGAACACAGATGAGTTCCTCAAGGAGATGCCTGACCTGGTAAAGAGGCTCAAAGGAATGGGCCTCTATACTATCGCCCGCGTGGTCACTTTCCAGCAAAAGACGATGGCTGAAGCCCGACCTGATTGGGCAGTGAAGAGCAGCACCACAGGCAAACCGTGGAAGGGCGGATACACAGCCGCGCAAAGGTGGCTTGACGCCAGTAACCCTGCCGCGCAGGACTACATGGTAGATATGACGAAAGAGGTGATTGGGCTTGGCTTCGACGAAGTACAATATGATTACATCCGCTTCCCTTCCGACCCCGCGCCGAGCGAAACCGGAGATATGGTATTCGCCGGTGGAACGCTAACGGATACAGGCAAGGAGCTTGCGCTACAACAATTCTTCAAGAAGGCTTATGCCGTCATCGAGCCGTCCGACGCTTTTATGTCTGCTGATGTCTTTGGCTACAGCCTCTGGCCTGACCAGGACGGCAAGCCTATCCTCGGTGTGATAGGTCAGGTGCCTAGCTACCTGCTCCCGTACACCGATTACCTGTCGCCGATGATCTATCCGTCGCACTTCAGCGCCGGAGAACAGAATTGCGCCAAGCCGGCGACCTGCGCTTACACACTTGTCCGCAAATCAGGTGAATATGCTGCGGACATCTTCAAAGGATATAGAGCCAAGTATCGGCCCTGGCTGGAGGACTTCGATTGGCCGGGGGCTGATTACACAAGCCCAGGCACCACGAAAGTGGCGGACCAGATACGAGCCGCCAAAGAGACCAATGCATGGGGCTGGCTCTGGTGGGACGCTTCTAACCAGTACGAGCCGCGCGCTTCCTTCCTCAAATAAATTATGGATTTGCAGTTACGAATTATGAATTGATAGGTAAGGCTATGTCTCGGCGAGCAATTAAAGGGTTGTCGCTTGCTCTACGGCGTACCCTTTAGATCATTCATAATTCGTAACTGCTAACTCATGATTTGTAACCCCTTGAAAAGCTATGTCTCGCCGATCTCATTCAAGCTATTCAACTTCAAGCTATTCGTCCAGCTATCAGCGGGAGAGTTGGCGCAAAATACCCTCGCCGCTGCCTTATCTGGCTGTCGCACTGGTTGCGGCGGCGGGCCTGGTTTACTTCCACTACTTTGCCTACCAGAGCCTCACAGGTAAAGTAACCAACGCCTACTCAGGCAAGGCTCTCGCGGGGATCGTTGTTTCGGTACAACCCGGCGTCGCGCCTGGAAGCCCGGCACAAGTTACCCCATCGGGAGTGATTACCACTTCTACAGCGCCTGATGGTACCTTCACTTTCAGCAAGCTTCCCGCCAATCCGGTTGTCTCTGTGCAACCGGATGGCTATGCCGCCGAGCGGCAGGACGCGTCAGGCAAGCGCGATCTTCAGATAAAGCTGATGCCCAGTACTTTGAGCGGTAAGGTCATGGGTTCGGACAACAAGCCTGTGCCCGATGCTGTGATTCTCGCGGGCGGCATACGAACAGTAGCCAAGCCCGACGGCAGCTACTTGCTCACACAGGTGCCTGCCGACCATAAGCTCGTCGTGAAGGCGGCGGGTTACTTGTCCACGTCAGTCCAGTTCGGCCAGGTTGTCACCCAGGATGTCACGCTGCAACCATTCACCGCCAAGGCTATCTACATGAACGCCGATTCGGTGGCTACGCCCGGCAAGCTACAGGCGCTGCTCGACCTGGTAGACCGCACAGAGCTCAACGCTGTGGTGATCGATGTAAAAGCGGACAACAGCGGCAACGTACTTTACGACAGTAAGCTGCCGATTGTGCAGCAACTCGGCACCGCTAACCCGATTATCCCTAACCTCGACGCGCTCCTTGCCAGCCTCAAGGCGAAAAAGATTTACACAATAGCGAGGCTGTCGGTCTTCTGGGACCAGGCAGTCACGCGGGCCAAGCCGGAATGGGCGCTCAAGAGTAAGAAAGCCCCAGGGCAGATCTGGATGGACGGCGACGGCAAGAGATGGGCAAACCCGTACAGCCCGCAGGTGTGGGATTACAATGTGCAGATCGCCGTGGAGGTGGCGAGCAGAGGCTTCAATGAAGTTCAGTTTGACAACGCCTACTTCCCCTCCAATGGCGATTTGGAAGATATAGATTTCGGACCTGACGCCGTGGGCAAGAAGCGCGTGGACGCCATCTCCAGCTTCTTCGACCGGGCTTATACTGCGCTCTCCCCGATGGGCGTCTACGTCACCATAGACACATATGCGCTCACACCCTATGTACAGGACGACATGGGCGTGGGCCATCAGTTTGAGGCCCTTGCAGCCCGGTGCGATTACTTATCGCCCGCGATTTACCCGTCTATGTTCGCCGACAACTTCGCCGACTTCCAGAAGCCCGCTGAACACCCATTCGATATAGTGGCGCAAACAATGAAAGCGGCGACTGCCCGCCTGACAAAGACCCCTGCGCGGATAAGGCCCTGGCTGCAAGACTTCAGCGGCGCTGTGCCTTATGACGCCACGAAAGTACGAGCTGAAATAGACGCCGCCGAGCAGAACGGCGCGTCCGGCTGGATGCTATGGAACTTCGGCAACACGTACACCGAGGGTGCGCTAAAGGGGCCATAATACTGCATAGAGCTTTTCCTATCTGGTGATTACCCACGGCTTGGGCTTAGGGTAGGCTTTCGCCTCCTGACATGTGTGGTAAAGTGTTGCCATCCGACTTACATGACCGCTTACCGGCATACTCCCACTCACAGAGATAGCTCCCCCAGACGCGCGTAATCATCACAGGCCAGGGCTTATACATGCTAAACCAGAAAGGGCGACAAAACCAAGTTCGCATGCGTGCCAGGGCGGAAGCTCCTGCTCGATCGGGCACCTCTCTGCGCGTATCCATCTCGCTAGCGAGTGACAGGGAGTTAGCATGCATAAGCCCTGTTTACTAGACTCGAAACTATTGACATCTGCTATGCTGTCGGCAGTCTAGTAAAGCTTGTCCTACGCCGGTAGAGTCGACCAAGCGACGTGAGGTATGTAGTTGAGTCGTGGAGCGGTCGGCCCTCGGGCCGCTTGGCTTGAACAACCAGGATATTGCAGATAAACTTACAATATGTTCGGATACTGTGCGTACTCATATAGCCCCCACATTTATTAAAAGCTCAGTGTAAAGAACCGTTTTCAAGCGGTTTGCTGGTAAGAGTTAGTAAGCCTAGAGATGATCAAAAACGTGACTACTTAATGGCGTGCGCTGCAAACCTTAGGGGTACAGGTTAGGTATAATGTACCCATAAATTCGGACTAGGGCTTACGGTAGAGAGGGCTGTGATAGATTGGGCCAGCCAAAAGGAGAAGGAGGGCGAAGCACTCAGGGACCAACTCTACCAGCAGATCGGTCAGTTGAAGGTTGAACTCGACTGGCTCAAAAAACTAGAACGGCAAAGCCGGCTAGAACCAAGGGATGAGTGATGCTGGCAATGAAGGTGACATCTTCAGTTGGGAGGCTACCTATGGCAAGAAGACAATCCCGACCACCAGCCACCACGCGACTGACCCTCCAACCACTGCATGACACTTGCTGGGCTTGCGGCGGCTCACTTTGGACCTGTTACCATAACTTCCGTACTGTGGTGACCCTACATGGCCCATGTAGGTTGACACTCAAGATACGCCGCTGCCATAATCTCGACTGCCCACTTTACCACAAGCCTTATCGGCCAGAAGAGGAAGGGGCACTGGCCCTGCCTCAAGGCGAGTTCGGACTGGACATCATCACTCTGATCGGCACCCTGCGCTACACTCAGCATCGCTCGGTGCCCGAGATCCACAAGCAACTGCTGGCAAGGGGTGTGAGCATAGCCGAGCGCACTGTTACCTATCTGATAGAGAGGTATGAGGAGCTTGTGGCCTTGCACCTGGCCGACCAGGACCGGCTCAAGGCTCGGCTAAGCCAACAAGGCAGAGTAGTGCTGGTCATTGACGGCCTACAGCCGGATCTGGGGCACGAAGTGTTGTGGGTGATACGCGATTGCCTGTCTGGTGAGATCCTGCTGGCTCGACCCCTGTTGAGTGCTGCCCACTCCGATCTGATGGCACTGCTCTCGGAAGTGCAGCAGGTGCTGGCCTCGTTAGCGGTATCGGCAGCGGTGCCCATACCCGTCTGTGGAGTGATCTCAGATGGTGAGCAGCCTATCCGTCTGGCCGTACAAGCGGCTCTGCCTGATATTCCTCATCAGTTATGCCAGTTCCATTACCTGAGGGAGGCTACTCGCCCCTTATACGAAGCCGACCGTCATGCCAAGAAGGAGCTAAAGAAGCAAGTGCGCGGCGTACGAGCCATCGAGCGCAGTGTCGAGGACAGACTGACAGATAAAGTGAAACCGCAAGCGAACCTCAAGTTCTCACACGGAGCGCAACGACAAAGGCATCAAGAGTATCGAGACACTGAGAGCGCCAGAGCCATCCTTGGTTACTGTTTAGCAGTGCGCAGTGCCCTTACAGAGGATGGACCACCGCCCCTGTGTGCTCCGGGCCTGAAACTGCACGAGCGTCTGCAAGCTATCCACACCTCTCTGGAGCGGGTAGCCATAAAAAGGGGGAGCTTGGATTACCAACGGTACCTCAACTGAAGCGGTTGGCGGCCATGATCGAGCGGGGTCTTACCAAGACCGCCCCACTATGGCCCGACATCCAGAGGGCTTACGAGTGGGTGGGTAGAGCAGGACACCTGTTGGTCAACCGAGCGGGGCACAGTGGGGAGCACGTGGGGAGCCAGTGGGGAGCAAGTAGGTGCTGAATATGAGGAGTTGTTGTTGGAGATGCGAGCCAACAGGCAAGGGGTTGGTTCTTTGGAACCGGCAGTAGACCATTTCCTGAAAGTGACTGCCAGCTATTGGCGTGGGCTGTTCCACTGCTATGATGTGGCCGACCTGCCTCAGACCAACAACGACCTGGAGCACTGCTTTGGCGTGGCTCGGCACCACGAGAGGCGGGCCACAGGACGTAAGCGGGGCAGTGCCACCCTGGTGGTAAGAGGGAGGGTGCGATTGCTAACAGCAGTGGCTGTAGCCACGGCGATGACCACACAGCCCCAGGGCTACAGAGTAGAGGATTTGTGGCCCATAAAGCCAAATACAAGACCTGAACCAGACCGGTGGAGAGAGTGGCGGCAGTTGCGAGCAGAGCTGGAGTATCGGCATGCAACCCGGCGAGCACAATTCCGGTTCCGAAAGGACCCGCAGTTGTACCTATCCCACCTGGAAGAGCTGTTACTCAAGCCGGCTTTGCCCTTCTAGCATATCAGAGCTCAAGACCCAGCAGGTATTTCCAGTCGATGCGACCGCGCACACTCTCAGCCGCCTGGCGGTCGGTCAAGCCTTCGGCAAACTGCAGTACCAAGACCAGCGCCAGACGCCAAGGTGCTTCAGCTGGCTGACCACGCTTAGGGAACAGTTGGGCAAACATCTGGTCGTCGTAGAGAGTACCTAACTCATCACGCAAGCGTATGCAAAGATTGCTCTTGGGAAAGGCGCTTCGGGCAATACGTGTAGTTTCCTCGGGAACAGGACCGATAGCCTGAGGTTGCAGAGACATCCTTCACTCCTTGGTGGTTGAGATGAGATACGCAGTGCATACGCAGTGCATACGTGCTGAGTGGTAGCTAAATCAGCACGTCACCATTGTCCTTTGTCCTTATCATACCAGACCAGCAACTACCCGTTCTTCTGCTCGCCGCAATTCGCCAGCAAAATCTTGACATTGGGTGGCACCATACACGTGGGGACCCGTCCCTTGTCGCTGTGTAGTAGGAACAGCCCTCATGAAGTTACCGCGGAGAGTAAGCGGGCTTGCTCTGAGGTAGATATGTCAGAGGATACCAGAACTCAGAACAAAGAGCGATACGGAGCCGCTAGGTGAGTATGCTCAAATGAAGATGAAATCGTCCTCACAAACCTACTAACGCGTGCGGGCTATATTGCCTTACAAAAAGAGAAGGGCGAACATTGTCATGTTCGCCCTCCTGCTATGTGTTTACGCCTGCTGGTTTCTGCTACCGCCGGCGCTGTCTGCTGCGCCGTCGTTCTCGGCTTCGGCAGTAGCGCCTACTTCGAAGCGGACGAAGCGGCTGACCTGGATATTCTCGCCCACCTTGGCGATAGTCTCCTTTACAAGGTCACGGATGCTCTTGCGAGAGTCGCGGATATACTCCTGGTTGAAAAGAGCGCCGTCATCCTTGTCCTCGCCTTCTATGGCACCAACCGTCTTGGGGTCCATCGAGGCGACTTGCATGGCGATCTCGCGGGCAAGAGTGCGAAACTCCTCGGTGCGCGCCACGAAGTCGGTCTCGCAGTTCACTTCGACCAGCGCGCCGATGCGCCCGCCTGTGTGGATATACGACTCGATCACGCCCTGGTTGGCTGTGCGGCCAGCCACCTTGAGGTGCTTGGTCAAACCCTTCTGGCGAAGAGCCTCAGAGGCTTTGTCCATGTTGCCGCCTGCGTCCTGCAGAGCACGCTTGCACTCCATAATACCCGCGCCTGTCTTCTCACGCAGTTCTTTGACTGCTGCTGCTGAAATGTCCAATTCTTTTATCCCCCTGAGTTGTGATTATGAGTTTTGATTCTGACAAGCCCTGAGTGCAAAAGGCTCAGAGCTTGCCCATACCGTAAAAAGGGGGCAAGGCTTTGCAGCCGCCCCCTGGCTTTGCAAGGTGCAGGCGGGTTACACGCCCTCGTCGTCGGGAGCGAAGCTATACTCGCCCGGCTCGATAGTGTAGCCCACATCGGCGCTCTGGCTTTCGCGGCGCTGTTTGCCCTCGACGGCGGCGTCGGCCATCTTGGCTGTGATTACACGTACAGCGCGGATCGCGTCATCGTTGGAAGGGATTATGAAATCCACTTCGTCAGGGTCGCAGTTGGTGTCTACCATAGAGACGACGGGCAGGCCCAGCTTGATAGCCTCGGTGATAGCAATACGCTCGCGGTGTGGGTCTACGATGAAGACTGCATCCGGCAAATCGCGCATATCCTTGATGCCGCCAAGAAGGGAGTTCAGCTTATCTATTTTCTCTTCCAACTTCATCGCTTCGGCCTTAGGCAAGTCGGCGAACTCACCACGAGCGCGGCGGCTCTCAAGGTCGGCCAGGTAGCGTAGACGGTTGCGTATGGTGGCAAAGTTGGTAAGCATACCACCCATCCAGCGCTTGTTGACGAAGTACTGGCCGGAACGCTCGGCTTCTTCCTGAATGGCCTCCTGAGCCTGCTTCTTGGTGCCGACGAAGAGGACCTTACCGCCATTAGCCACCAGGTCGCTTACGTAGTTCATAGCAGCCTGAAGGCCTGACACGGTCTGCTGAAGGTCAATAATATGTATACCATTGCGCTCGGTGAAGATAAAAGGCTTCATTTTGGGGTTCCAGCGCTTGGTCTGATGCCCGAAGTGAACGCCCGCTTCAAGGAGCGCCTTCATGCTGATGCCGTTACCGCCACTGCCGTTGCTGCCACGATCCCCGCTGCGTTGAGCCGTCGGTTGCTGGGGGCCTTCCTGGGGAGGGGCCTGGAGCTGCTGCCTCTCTCCTTCCTGTTGGACCTGAGGCGCTTGCGCAGGTGCGGTCTGCTCTGAGGCACTTTGCTCTGGAGCAGCTTGCGCTTCCGGTGCCTGCGGCTCTGTCGTTGCCGCTTCGATCTCTGTATCCGTTGTCGCCAATCTTTCCTCCATAGTTTGTTGTATCTTCCGCTATCTTCACCCCCGACAGGCACACGAGCAAGCATTCAACGAAGCGGCTCTTGCACAACCCGGCAAGTCGGACAGCGTGCTTATTAGTGACCATTACGGTCGAACACTGCGGCATTTGCAACCCACATGTTGCAAAGTACCAACGCCAATTATATCACAAACACGTGCAGCAGGGCAAGGAAAATAGAACTCTAACTGTTCAGAGTTGAGGTGGAGGAACAAAGTTCAAGGGGTATCTGTGCGGGTGAGGGCGGGGACACCTCCGTAACCCCTGCTCTGAACATTTACATGCACCTGGTCGCGAGATTATCTATTCACCCGATAAACTGTATAGCGCGCTTGCTTCTCCACTGTGGTGGTTTCTGAGGCGATTTGGGAAAGGGTCTCCGGGGTGAGGCGAGCCCGCCCGCCGTCGTGTATGGCGATCAACGGAACGCGAGATGCGCGGTCAAGTATGTCGGCCTGCGCAGCAGGTAGATAGAGGACTGCGTAAACATCGGCGCTGTGCTGGCCCTGTAGCACGGCGTTTGTGAGGTCTCCCCAGCTGCGGTTGTTCAGTCCTAGCGCCAGATAGATCATATGGCCGTAGCTGTCTACCAGGTAGCCTGTAGAGTTACGGCTGGGAGGCCGTGCGGCGCGGAAGTTGAATTGCTCATCAGTAGTGAGAACAGGGGTGCCTGGGGGGACCGCGTCATTTATATAGCGGCTCACAATCTCAAAGAGGCGGTCGGGCTTGCTGCCTGTGACATCCAGCCATTCCACCCCCGCGAGGGGTAAAGTGAGGATAGCGGCCAGTGCGTAAGGGAGCAACCGAGCCGTTGCCCGGGTTAGTAGGCGGGTACGCCCGAAGCTCCAGAAGTCATTGAGCAGGCGCGGGATGATGCTAAAGCCAGCGCCCAACAAGCAGAGAGGCGCAGCAAGTTGGATATAGTAGTGCTGGTAAAAGGAGCGGCTGTAGGTGAAGAGGAGCAGGCTGAAGAATGTCCAAAGTACGATGGCACGCCAGGGGCCAAGCAGGGTGCGCCGCCACACCCATATTGAGAGAACGATAAAACCAAGCGCAGCAAAGACCAGCGTAAGGCTATCGTTCAGCTTGAGCGACACGTTCGCCAGGCGCTCGCTCGCGGCAGTAACGCCGTCGCTGGGGCGTAACAGTTGAAAGAAGAAGACCATGCGCACGAACTGTGACGGCGCGGCCAGCAGGAAAGGCCCGACCACAATTATACCCGCTACGAGCGCACCCAGGATCGTGCTTGCTAGCTGGCGTGCGAGGGGTATGCGCGGTACGGACCCAGCAGCCCCACGCTTCTCCAGGCCAAGCCACAATATGTCCGCCAGGATCGCCACCAGGCAAGCCACTCCTGCTATCTTGGTGAGAGCGCTGAGGGCCGCGAAAGCCCCCGCAAGGCCGAGCCAGAGGAAGGGGCGTCGCCGGGCGCGCGCGCTGCCGCCTCCTTCCAGGGCGGGGCGGACCCACAGGTAGAGAAGTAACGCGCCACAGGAGAGGAGCACCATCGGGCCGTCGAGCATCACCTTGCGGTTTATCTCCACCACGCGGCCATCCAGCGCCCACAGAACCCCGGCGAGCGTACCCCCCCATAATCCCACCAGGCGCAAGCCTATGAAAAAGAGAAAGACAAGGGTCAACAAGCTGTAGGCCACGGAGAGATAGCGCGCCATCATGAAAGATGTCGGGCTGCCCCACTCGGTGAAGTGATAAGCCAGGGCAGGCGCATAAGAGATAGCAGCCATCGGAGGGTGAGCGAAGAAGTAGTCGCGGTAAGGAAGGATGCCTTGCAGAAATAATTGCGATGCCCCTGCGTAGACCCCTTCATCATCGTAAACCTGCTGCGAAAGGCCGTTGCTCTGCGGCCAGAGCTGCACCATGCGGACATAGCCAGCCAGCAGCAAAAGCAATATGAGCAGAGCAACAATCAGCCACCGAGCCTGCGGCTCGCCCGCCGATTGGTCATTTTCGGCAGTAGCTCTCGGCTGTGATTTTCTACGAAGCCCCACAGGCAGTCCCAAGCCCACCAGCCAGGCAGCGGTCGGCAGCCAAGGCAGGGCGTCATAGTGGGCCTGTAGCAAATCGAGCCACCCGGGTCGAATAGGAGGAGTAGAGGGATCAGGAAGGCCGTTCCACCCCGATATACCCTGGGCGATAAAGGGCAGCAAGCGTAGCTGCACTGCCACGCCTACCGCTCCATAGACGAGCAATGCTAACGAAAGATAGCGGAGTAGGCGTGCGGGGCTTGTAGCGCGTTGGGGGGCGGCTTCCATAAGAGGATTGTCGCAGAAGGGTGCCAGACTGTCAAACTATTTCGCAAAAACAACTGTTCAGAGTAAGGCATGACCCGGCGGGCCACCATTACCGATGAAAACGAGTGATTTAGCACCCCTCTATACTACTACCCTTCTCATTTTCAGAGGAGTTGGGGTGGAGCAATCTTCTTGGGGTATCTGTACGAGTCACCTGCACTCACCCCATGCCCCTCTCCCCTTCATGGGAGAGGGGCATGGGGTGAGTGCAGGTGACTCGTACTCTGAACGCTTACTCGCCAAAGTAAGCGTTCAGATATAGTTTGAAACCCTATAAGGAAAGGGATAGCTAGGGCGTGCTGACTTCTACGCTACCTACGCCAAGATTAAGGTTGAGGTCCAGCTTGTTGGTCGCGCTGATATAGCCGCTTGTCTGGTATATATCACCGGTCTGCTGAAAGCGCTCGTCTATGCTGAAGCTGCCGAGGCCCTTGTTCACGGTGATACGAGCCTCTACATCTTCCGGTATCAGCAGAGATAAGTTGCCCACTCCGCCATTCGCTTTAGCCGTTGTTATCCCCGTGCCTGATGGAAATGTAATTACGGTTTCACCTACGCCTCCGTTAACGTCGATGCTTCTCAGCTTGAGGCCGCTCAGGTCGAGCTCTGACTTACCGGAGCCTGTACTGACCCTGAGATCGAGTGGCACACTCGGGTTCACGTGTAAATCCCAGCGTGGCGATTGCCTGGAACCAAGGAAGGGGAAGCCTCCGCCCTGCTGGTTCTGGCGCAAGCTCAGGGTGCCCATGCGGCCGCTGCTATTGAACTCCTGCGCAGGCTGGCCGCGGTCTTCGTAGTATTGCAAAGTGCCGGTGGCAAGTACTGTAGGATCGCTGTTCGAGCTATCTACATTTACCTCTATTACTCCAAGCTCAAGATTTACAACAGCCGATTCCACCCCGTTGAGGGGCGCTTTCACGACGGGAATAGTGGTAAGGTTGGCGCGAGCCTGAAAGCCGCCGTTGGCGTAGACGAAAGCCACCCCGCCGCCTAGCACCAACAGGATTATCAAAAGAGAGAGGGCAGGATTGCGCCTCCCAAGCAGGATTTCAAGCCCAACCGCCACCAATAGGAGGGGCCATAGCCGCCAAAGCTGACGCCAGACGTTGGCGTCGAGCAGGCCGAAATTGCTGAGCAAGAAGAGGACGCCCGCCACGATGAGCAGCAAGGGTCCAAGAAAACCGCCTGAATAAGGCCTCCTTGCACGGCGCATCTCTCTACGGGTGTCACGCTCAGAGCGGTATGGCGGCTGGCTTTGCCCTACTTGCTGCCACTGCTCATAAGGTGTTCCTTGCGGGCGCAGATCCGGCGGCGCGTAGCCGGGTGATGGTGGCGCTGTGGATCGCTGCCCGGCTCCAGGCGGCCAGGCCTGCGTTGGCGCGCCCTGCTCCAGCGGACCCGTTACCGCCCCCTGACCTGAACGCACCACGTTCTGGCCCGCGCTATTGGGATTCTGGTCCATTGAAAGTCCTCCTGTATATAACACTCTGTAGCTCTGTATATTACGGAAAAGCTTGCCTTTGCCGGGCAAGATGTAGAATGGGAAAGGATAATAGCCTTTCAGCGTATGTATGCTGCTCGGTGAGTCATGATTCGTTCTTCTAGCGCTATTCCAGTAGATAGAAGTTAGAGGTGTAAAGCCGTACTGGTAAAAAGATGCAGTAACACCGGCCAGCGTGTGCTACTGCATCTTTCTCCTCTTTCAGGCGCGACCGTGTTGTTACCGGCGGCGTGCCAGCATGAAGGCTCCGAGTCCGATGAACAGTAGAGGCCACATGGCGTGCCATTGCATTATTCTAAAGAAGCCGACATTGCCGAGCAGGAAGAAGACGCCTATGGATATTAGCACGACAGGGCCGATTCCGGGACCAGAGCGGCTCATGCTGCCCGCTTGCGGCGCTTGCCCGGCGTTGTAGCTCGCATTAGGAGCGCTGGGGCCGGTAGGATTACCTGCGGGTTGGCTTCCTGCCGGTGGGTTGTTGGCCGCGCCAGGGTTGCCTCCGGGGAAGCCGCGCACTCTAGCGCCTATGTCACTGAGATTCTCGTGTATGATCTGGCTGGCATCCGAAGCAGTGCTACCCGCAGTGGGTACTATTAGCCAGAGCGCCAGGTATGCAAGGAAGAAAGCCCCACCGCTAAAGATCGTCAACAAAACGAAAGTCAGTCTGATAAAGGTGGGGTCTATTTTGAGATAGTTGCCAAGCCCTGCGGCTACTCCACCCAGCATCGCCTCGCTTGTGCTCCTGTAAAGACGGCCGTTGCCGTTCATATCGTTCCTCCTGGTAATTCCAATCTGCTGATAAAGTTGATACATACCACCTGGTAAGCGGACCCAGATGCTTATCGCCTGATGCCTGGCACGGTACTCAGCCCTGAGTTAGCCCGCCGGATTGCGGGGCACGATGATCCAGAGCAGCCCATAAACAAGTAGCGCGGGGAAGCCGGCTGTAACGAAGGCAAGAAGTACAAATAGCAGGCGAATGATAGTGGGATCGAGATTGAAATACTCGGCCAAGCCACCCGCCACTCCACCCAGCATCGCGTCTCGGCTACTTCGGTAAAGTCTCTTATAATCCATCTGTGCCCTCCTTTCTTTTCCTTTTTTCGTCTCCTGGTATTAGATACGCAGCTACCGGCAAAAAGGTAACAACATTGCAGGACCGGTTCGCACAACGGCTGACAGCGTTCAGTTATGAGTTACACCAATACTCCGCAGGTCCCTTGACAAGGGGGGCAACTTGGGGTAATAAATAAGCAGTAAGGATTACAGCAACAAAGGCAAAGATGGAGAGAGTAGGCCAAGCGCACGCGCCCAGGGAGGGTAAGGGCCACAGACTGGAAGCCCGCCTCGCGAATCTCGGCTGAAGTTCACTCCTGAGCCGACAGGTGAAAGATCAATAGCCTGATCCGGGCGCTCACCGTTATAGAGCATAAAGCGGTCTGCATACAAAATTTTGTAGGCCGAAATCAGGGTGGTACCACGTGGCCGCGCCTCGTCCCTGGCGAGAAGTGCGGCTTTTTGTTTAAGGAAATCATTGCTCACCTTCGGCGGGCAAGGGGGTTGCGATGGCTACTTTGCGGGAGGAGATTGAGGAAGCCAGGCGCGAGGCTTTGGCCGCGCTTGACAAGGCTGGGGACAGTGCCGCTCTTGATGAGTGGAACAGAGAATACCTGGGCAAGAAAGGTAGGATGACAGCTCTCTTCCGGGGGGTAGGGGCGCTGCCTGCTGAGGAGAAGGCGAAGGCGGGGCAAGCTATCAACTCGGCCAAGTCGGAACTTGAGGAGACATTCTCTCAGGCGACAGAGCGTGTAGTAGAAGGGGAGCAGCAGCAACGGCTCCAGGCTGAAGCTGTAGACGTGACGCTGCCCGGGAGGCCCGCGCCCGACGGCCATCTGCACGTCATCACTCAGACGGTGCGCGACATCTTGCGTGCTTTTGAGCATATGGGCTTCCAGGTTTATGAGGGGCCGGACGTAGAGCTTGATATTTATAACTTCGAGTTGCTCAATATCCCGCCTGAGCACCCCGCCCGCTCCATGCATGATACATTCTATATAGACGACCGCCTGCTGGGTCTACGACCGCCCGGTGCGAGCATGGACGACTTGCCTCCTGTGATATTACGCACCCATACGTCGCCCAACCAGATAAGGATGATGCGTAAGATAGAGCCTCCTGTAAGGCTAGTGGTGCCTGGCAAGTGTTATCGCTCGGAAGCCACCGATGCCACGCACGAAGCCTACTTCATGCAAATCGAAGGGATAGCGATCGACCACAAGGTGACGCTCGCCGACCTGAAAGGTACGCTCGCGGCCTTTGCTCGCGCCATCTTCGGGCAGGACAGACGCGTGCGCTTTCGCTGCGACTACTTCCCATACGTGGAGCCGGGAGTAGATCTGGCGATAAACTGCCTCGTCTGTGGCGGCAAAGGCTGTCGCTCATGCAAGTACACGGGTTGGCTGGAGATTATGGGCGCTGGGATGGTACACCCGCAGGTGCTGATCAACGGAGGCGTAGACCCCGACGAGTATAGCGGCTTCGCCTTCGGTATGGGCCCTGAGCGGATAGCAATGCTGCGCCACTCCATTGACGATATTCGTCTCTTTTATGAAAATAACCTGAGATTCTTGAAGCAATTCTGACGCATGTTACTTGGTGCGTGCTGCGTAGGTGGATAAGGAAAGTTGTTCCTTTAGCCTTCCAGCTTTGGAGCAGCTATTACGCGATGCGCACCAGGCAACGCGTTGTATACCGGAGAAGAGCAATGCCAATACGAGTACCGCTCTCCTGGCTGAGAGAGTATGTAGATATAAGTGTGACGCCGGAGGAGCTGGCCCAGAGGCTTACGCTGGCAGGGATCGAGGTTGAGCACATCGTGACTGTAGGCGAGGAGTGGCAAAATATCTACACGGGCCGCGTCACGCGCCTGGAGAGACACCCCAACGCCGACAGGCTCAATCTCGCCACAGTGGAGTACGGCGCTGAGCAGGCAATTACTGTAGTGACGGGCGCACCCAACATTCGAGAGGGCGATACGGTGGTGCTGGGGCTGATTGGCTCGCGCTATCTGGACCAGCATGTCGCGCCGCCAAAGTGGTCTACTCTCAAGCCCGCCAAAATCAGAAACATCCAGACCGAAGGTATGGTGATGTCGGAGGCCGAGCTTGGCCTTTCAGAAGAGCATGAAGGTATTATCCTGCTCGATCCCTCAACGCCTCTGGGAGTGCCGATACAGCAAGTGTTGGGCGAGACTCTGCTGGAGATAGAAGTTACGCCGAATAACGGGCGCATTCTCAGTATGGTTGGCCTGGCACGCGAGGTGGCAGCCCTCTACGATACCGAAGTACGCTACCCATCAAGCGAATGGGAAAGTGCAGGGCCGCCTGTAAGTGAGCTGATTCAGGTGGAGATAGACGATCCTGAGCTTTGCGCGCGCTACACAGGGGCGGTGATACAGGAGGTAACGATAGAGCCGTCGCCCGCCTGGATGCAGCGATACCTTACCATGGCAGGCATGCGGCCTATCAACAACATAGTGGATATTACCAACTATGTGATGCTGGAGATGGGGCAGCCGCTACACGCTTTCAGCTACAATGCCGTTGAGGGGCGTAAAATCGTGGTGCGCCGCGCCCGCCCTGGGGAGCGTCTGACTACGCTGGACCATGTGGAGCGGGCGCTTGACCCTAATATGCTGGTGATAAGTGACACAGAGAAAGCTGTAGGGTTAGCGGGTGTCATGGGCGGGGAGGATAGCGAGATCGGCAGCGAAGGAATGACTGATGTCTTTCTGGAGTCGGCGCACTTCGAACCGAGGAATACAAGGCGCACCGCCCGCCTCCTCAAGCTGCCTTCAGAGGCGTCATACAGGTTCGAGCGATGGGTGGACCCTACGTTGACTGTACCTGCCTTGAAAAGGGCCGCCGAGCTGATGAGCCAGCTTGCAGGAGGAGTGATAGCCGAGGGTTACGTAGACGAATACCCGCGCCCTCTCAAGCCACGACGTATACACTTCTACACCTCTGAGGTGGAGCGTCTACTTGGCATAAAAGTGCCGCCCAGCGAGATAGCAAGCCTGCTCAGGCGGCTGGGCTTCACAGTGGACCTGCCTCATAACGCCGACGCGGTAGGGCAGGATACGACAATGCTGGTAGATGTGCCTTCTTATCGCAACGACGTAACGCTGCCCGCCGACCTGGTGGAGGAAGTGGCGCGCATGGTGGGCTACGATCTCATACCCGAAACCCTCCTCTATGGCGGGCTGCCGCCGCAGGAGGTGAATCGCTCGCTTGAAGCCGAGAATAGGATGCGCGACATCATGGTGGCGTGCGGCCTCGACGAGGTAATAAACTACTCGGTCATGTATAGTGGAGCATTAGAAAAACTGCGACGAATAGAGGCGACCGCAAAAGAGGGAGGCGAGCGGCCTACATACCGCTCGTGGGACCCGCAACGGCCTCCCGTCACTATCGTCAATCCGGTGAGCAGCAGGCAAGATGTGATGCGCCCCACGCTGCTGCCCAATATGCTTGACACGCTACGGCTAAATCTCAAAGCCGAGCCTGGAGGGCCGGTCCGTATATTTGAGCTTGGGAAAGTATACCTGACCCCCACCTCTGCCGAGATAGCATCGCGGATCGCGCATATGGCCGAGGAGAGGCTGAGGTATCCGCGCCTTGAGGCATGGGAGCCTGTACCGGGCGAGGAGCGGCTGCCTGTGGAGCCGCGCCGCTTGATGGGGGTGATGGCGGGGTGGCGACACGAGAAAACCCGCTTCCACCTCTCCGGCGACGGGTCGGACGCGCAGATGGGCTTCTTCGATGCCAAAGGCATAGTGGAGGAGCTCCTCCAACAGCTTCATATAGCCGGTAGCGTGTGGGTGCCCGCCAACGCTCCCCTCTTTCACCCAGGGCGCGTTGCCGTATTACAGGCGCAAGGCGTAGAGCTTGGGGTTGTAGGAGAAGCGCACCCCCGACTAATCGAGGAGTGGGAGTTACCCGCAGAGCGAGTATGCGTCTGGGATTTAAACGTGGAGGCTTTGATAGCCTTGCTGCCTGACCGCGTGATCTACAAGCAGGTTAGCCCCTACCAGGCTGTCAGGCACGATATGGCCTTTGTTGTGGAGGACAGCGTTCCCGCAGGGGATGTAGAAGATGCGATAAGGAAAGCAGGAGGCGCTGCTGTAAAGCAAGTAAGCTTGTTCGATATCTACACCGGCGAGCCGGTACCCGAAGGGCGAAAGAGCCTGGCTTTCGCTGTAACCCTCAACTCGATAGAAAAGCCGCTCACCGAAGAAGAGGTGGCACGTATCCGCAAGCGGATAAAAGGAATGTTGGAGAGAGAGATGGGGGCCAGGATGAGGGATTAGCTGCTAGTCCTTGATTCCTTACCGCACCGCACAAGGCTAGAAAGAGGCTAGAGCTTTGATCGAGCATAATAAAGGAGACAAGAAGCAACGAGGGCGTACAGAGAAGCAGGCCGCCGGCTCCCAGCCGCAAGGCCCTTATATAAGGCTGCACAGCGATGAAAACCCGTACGGCTGCTCATTGAACGTGCTGGACGCCCTCGGCTCTTCAGATACATACCACCTGCCCGCCGATCCGATAAGCAGTGAGCTTCGCACCGCCTTGAGCGAGTACACGGGCTTTGCCGCTGAGCGCATCGTAGCGGGCGCGGGCACGCTGGAGCTTACCGAACGGATGCTGCACGCTTTCCTCGATTCGGGCGACGCCGTGATTACCTGTCCGCCTTCGCTACCCCACCCCAGCCTGGGGGCTTCCCGTGCGCGGGTGACGCCTGTGCAGGTGCCACGTACCGATAACTTTGATATCGATCCTGATGCGATCATAACTACCATGCACCGGCAGAGCAACATAAAGATGGTGGTGTTGCAATCGCCGAACAACCCGACCGGCAACGCGACATCGAACACTACGATAGTGCATCTGCTGCATAGGGGCGTGTGGGTAGTGGTGGACGAGACCTACTACGAGTTCTCTGACAGAACGGTAGCTCCGCTGGTGAGCGAGTTCGATAACCTCGTAGTGCTGCGGTCGTTCAGCCCCTGGGCTGGATTGCAGGGTCTACCCGTCGGCTATGCTCTCTGCTCACATCGTGCGGCTTCCAGGCTGCAAAGGCTGACGCCGCCGGGCGGTCTGAACCGGGCAGCGCAACTGGCGGCTATCGCCTCACTTCAAGACCGCGAAACGCTAAAGCAGAGAGTGCGGCGGATAAGATTGGAGCGCGGCAGGCTCTACCGGCAGCTACGCAAGCTTAATCTGCTTCAGCCCTATCCCTCGGCCACAAACTTTCTTCTCTGTCGCATGACAAGAGGCGACGCGCAGATGGTGCAGAGGCAACTTCAGGACGAAGGTATCCTGGTGAAAGCGATAAGCGACCGCTGGCTGGAGAACCACTTGCGGATAGGAGTAGGTCGCCCGGAAGATACCAACACTTTGATCGTGAGCCTGAAGAAGCTGGCGGCGGAGCCGTTCTTGTAGTGCTTCGGGACTGGAGGTCAGGGAGTAAGGCGGCGATGGCAAAGCTCGCTGTTTGTAATCGCCCTCTCCCTTCCACAGAGGCGGGGAATGTGGAAAACTTTGGGAATAGAGCATTGACAGAGCTGTCAGCTTCCCGTATACTAAGGCTACTTCGAGATTACAACTTCGGTTGTAGGTTCGAAGCAACAGGAACCCAGACGGTCCTCACGGATTGTTTGGGTTTTCTGTTTGTGTGGGCTTGCCTGCGAATCCAGCCGTTAGTTTACAGGTCGGTACTATGGCAAACGAGATTGTAGCCACACCTGTATTGGTCCTCACCGGCCCTGTCGGAGTGGGCAAAAGTGCTGTTGCCTGCGAGCTATCTAACCTCCTCATCGAGATGCGGGTTGCTCACGCAGTTGTTGATATGGATTGGCTCCGCTCGTCTTACCCCAGACCTGAGGATGATCCTTTTCATACCGCCCTGGGGCTTCGGAACCTGGCAGCGACCTGGGCTAACTATAGCTCGGCGGGGGCTGAGAGGCTCGTGGTCGTTGATGTTGTTGAGACCAGGGCCGCACGCGCTATGTATGAGGCGCCGATTCCTCATGCTGATGTAATGGTGGTGAGGCTTAATGCCACACTACCGACGATCCTTAGCCGGTTGGAAGGGCGCGAAACCGGAGCAAGCCTGGCATGGCATCAGCACCGGGCAGCCGAGCTAGCCCGGCAGATGGAAGCGGAGTCAGTGGAAGACTTACTTGTAGAAACCGAAGGAAGAACGATTGTGAATGTTGCGCGGGAAGTGTTGGCGCTGGTGGGGTGGGCGCACAATTCGTAACTAACCTGAAAATAGCGGGTGCAAGGGCATAGCCCCTGTGAGGGTCACAGCTCTATCCCATGGCACTCAGCAGGAGTAAAGCCCCTGCTCCCTTCATGGGAGAGGGGCATGGGGCGAGGGAGATACCCCAAGAAGATTGCTCCACCCCTACTCTGCACAGAGCTACGATTGTGCTAATCCTGGACAGCAGGCTGGCATCATGCTAAGATGGGGCGTGGACAGACGTTGAGCAACGCTGTCTTGGAGGGTAAGCAATGGAGCTGGAGGGCAAAGTGGCCCTGGTGACCGGCGGCGGACGCGGGCTTGGACGGGCTACCGCGTTAGCGTTGGCTGAGCAAGGCGCGAAGGTGGTGGTGCTTGCGCGCTCTCTGCCTGAGGTTGAAGAGACAGTACATCTAATACGCCAGCAATATGGCGTGGGGCGGGCGATAGCGGTGCGTGCTGACGTTACACAGAAGCAGGACGTCACAAACGCCTTTGAGACTGCGCGTAAGCGTTGGGGCGGTATTGACATACTTGTGAACAACGCAGGAGATCCGGGCGCTACCAAGCCGGTGGTTTCTATGACGCTGGTTGAATGGCAACGCACAATGGATGTAAACCTGACAGGTGTCTTCCTCTGTTCTCGTGAAGCAATGCGCGACATGTCGCGGCGGCGCTGGGGAAGGATCATCAACATATCTTCCGGTTCGGCTGCCGCTGCTGTGCCCGGCATGTCGGCCTACAGCGTAGCCAAGGCGGCGGTAGAGCATTTCACTCGCATACTTGCTGCTGAAGGCGCTCCTCTCGGAGTGATGGTTGTGGCGCTACGTCCGGGCGTTGTGGATACTCGCATGCAGGAAGATATACGCAGCCGCTCAAATGAGGAGATACCGGGTGATCTGCGTGCTCTTTTTACCTCGTACAAAGAGCGCGGCATGCTCGTGCCGCCCGAACGCCCGGCCCGGTTGATAGCATTCCTTGCGGGCGACCGCCCAGGTGATGTCAGTGGGCGGGTGTTAGATGCGCAGGAGGTTGAGGCGCTGCTGGCCCGCTGATGGGGTCAGCAGCGGCTTTTAGGGTAGGCTCGCGCAATGGTTTGATCCCCCTTCACATTCGGCTAAATGAGCGCCGCTCCCCGTACGTGGGATGAGGTCAGGTTTATCAGGCTGGAGCGGCGCTTTTGATGAAGTGGGTTGAGCGTAGCTCGCGCTCAAGCAGGTAGGAGATATAGCTTTGCATGACGCTTAGCAGCTCGTCGTGCAGCTCTTCGTCTATGCGTAATCGGCTTATCGAGCTGTAGGGGCTGCGCTGTAGCAGACGCAGCACTTTGAGGGCGTTCACCGAGAGGTCTTTACCAACTCCTGGCCGCCTGCATGCGGCGCAGACAACACCACCGGCGGCTGCGCTAAAGGCGTTGACAGCAGGGGCTAATTCGGCGCGGCATTCTATGCAATTTGTTAGCTCAGGGGCATAGCCCATGTAGCCGAGGATTTGCATCTCGAACCAGCGAAGCACGCGGTCAGGCGCGGGGTCATCAGACACCAGCGCGAGAGTCTCCACAAAGAGCTTGTAAACAGGGTAGTGCTCCAGCGCGTCAGGAGTGAGGGCATCGAGCATCTCGGCGGCGTAAGAGGCGTGAGCTATGCGTGAGAGGTCGTCATGCAGAGGGCGATAGGCGTCTACAGTCTCGCTCTGCGTCACTATGTCGAGGTTGCGGGCTTTGGCCAGCAGCATCTGACTGCGGGTGAAAAGCTCAACATGCCCCGCCAACCTGCTGGTAACTTTGCGTACTCCCTTGGCCACAACCCGCAGCTTGCCGAAGTTGGGGGTGAATATCGTCAGGATTTTGTCGGCCTCCCCCAGGTCAGACCGCCTGATGATCACAGCCTCAGATTTATAAAGATGCTCTCTCGCGCTCATGTAATTTAGCTCTCAATTCTCTATCTCACTACTCGCATCTGCACTCTGCGCGATATGTGGTGAAGCTGCCTCGCATCTGCAGAGCACACCTAATTATACCTGATTTGGACATCTTTCTGCTCACCTGCTGCAACTGACTGAGCACTGCCTGCTCTACCATGCTCAGGCTCTCTGGCTCTCTCATCAGAAAGTAGCTGAACTGTACTGATGACGGCGTCCGTTCCCCTTTCCCCTTATGCTTTCCTCCTCCTCCTCCTCCTCCTCCCTGCTCCCGCTTCGCACCCTTACCCTCAGTACTTGCACTTGCCTCAGGCTCTTGATTGTGATTGGAGTGCTCGCGGTACTTGCGTGGTCCGGTCTTCGCCGGTATCCGACGTCGCTGTGCTACCCACACAGCCACCATCTTGCGCGAGCCTGTATAGCCGTGCTCTCGCAGTTCGCGCACAAACTGGGCTGCGTTTTCGCACCCGTCCTGCCAGCGTCTGTGCAGGTAAGATATGTACGGGTCCAGCATGCTCGGCTTGACAGGCCATTGACTCTCGGTTGGGTTCCCATCGATACGCAAGTAGTGGTATACGGTGCCCCGGCTCATTCCTAGCTGCCTGGCGATGCTGCGAATACTCTCCCCACCCTCATGCATGACCTTCACCTTTGCATAACGCTCTTGTCGCTCAACCCTGCGCAACTGCCGCCCGAGTGTTTCAGCATGGGAGGGTCGTGCTGGCCGTCGCAGTGCTTCTGCAGGTATCATCGGCTCACCGTTCTTGTCGATGTGTGAGAGCATACCTGCACGAGGCAGTTGAACACCCGCCAACTTGGAGCGATTGAGATCCACCATTCGTTCGACAGCTTCGCGCAGATTCTTGACGATATGAAAGGGCGACTATAACAGCGCCTGCCCTGCCTTTCACCCCTAGCTTAGGGTAGATATGGTGCAGTTGGTTACTGACGGTCCGTGTGCTGAGATGTAGGTGGTCCGCGATTTCCTGGTCAGTGAGGTCGTCCGCCACCAGTTGCAGAATCGCCCTCCCTCTTTCGCCCATAACGTCTCGGATTAGGGACTTGTGCGTGAGGTCGGATAGCACGCACGTAGTTGGCTATGCCTGTGAATAGATAACGCAGAGCCAATTATGCTTGTTGGAGCCTTGTCAGCCCCCAATCTTGCTGCAATCTCTACTTGTAAGTTAGCTTAGTGACCTTTACGCTGGACGTAACCTTGCCCCCAGCCTTCTCAGTGATTTCCAGGGGTATCCCCTGCTCAGGGTCCATTAGCTTCTCGGTGCGCTGTGTGTATGACTGCTTGCCATCCGCGCACAACCGCACTTGCCAGATACCAGTCAGTGAGTTGCACGGCAGCATCTCCTCTTTATAGAGTTCCACTCTGCCATCGGGCCTGTCTGCTGCTCGCTGATAGCCACCATTCTTACTTAGGCGGTCAATGCTCACTGGCACCAACCACGAAGTAGCCATATATGGCTTATCTGCTTTCGTGACTTGTACCGACAAGGGATGTCCGTCTATCACACCTGCCTGCGTGAAGGTGGAGTTGTTGTATTCAGTCTTAGAACCAACCGCACGCGGATCTTTGCTGCTTTCAAGAAGTTCCAACTGCCAACTCTCACGATTGGTATATGCGTACTGATAGACCTCGGAGCTGATAACATTGCCAGTTTCCCAGTCGTAAGCTTCTTCACGGAAGACCATTGTAAATGAAGGCCATGGATCAGCCGTTTGAGGCTGTACGTTGCTGTTTCCTGGCTGTACACTAGGCTGCTCTACCGGATTGTTGCTCCTAATAGCACCCGCCGTCATGACGACAACGCCGAGCAAGACAGCGGTTAGCAGTGGCATAGCGATCTGTAATTGGTTTCTTCTAGGCTTCAATATAGCCTGCATGTGGTTACTCCTCTCTTTGCGCTCTCCCATGCCCGCAAGTCACAGCTGCCATCGCTGATGATACTGCCACCGCTTGATACCGAGGTCCAAACGAGTGTGGTCGATAGGGACATGAAGTTCAGTTTATTGCGTCAAGCAGCCGCTTGTGTGTTCAGATGAGTGGTGGCCTAAGCATCATGTAACGTAGAAGTTGAAGGGTCCCCATGTCCAATAGTACCCATTTGGATAATCTGGAGTTACTTCAAAGTACCTAAAGTTCACTTGGGACATCGCTCCTACCGTTTGTGCGTTGGGTGGGCCAACAGAGGAATAGCTGCCCGGCATATAGCTGTTAGTCCACCACCCGGTAGAACCGCTTCCATATGAAAGTACCCAAGCACTCCCATTCCACCTATAGTCATTGTAGTATTGTATCTGCCATTGCTGCGCCCCACCGTCAGTTGCGCCTTTGAAGTAGCGCACATCTACCCGGTAATAGTTTTGACCACTCGACGAGTAGATTGTGTATGTTATATAGGCGCAGGCGTACTTACTGACACTTACATAAACAGCTAATAAAAGCCAGGCTGGTTGATGCAGCCTTGGACTACATAGGTTTCGCCCTTCACGCCATTCGGTTGGTCGGATTGGGGCTGTTTCGATCTTCTTCATGCTCCAACTATACCATCCTATTAGCTCTTTGTGTAAGTGTCAGTAGTTCTCATGATCTCTCCTCACCAGACGTAACTGTTCAGATTTAGGGTGGAGGCGGCTAGCCCCCTCTCCCATGAAGGGAGAGGGGCCGGTGAGGGTGCGTAAGGGTAGGTGAGGGTACGCCTCCACAGCTTCTCCTTGCAGATTGCTCCACCTCAACTCTGAACAGTTACACCGTCGCACTGTTTTGCACCCACTCGCGCCCTGTGTTATACTTTTGCCTATGCGCGCCGTTGGGCGCGCGATTACGGTATCGAGGTTTACCCTGCTTTTATGGAGCCAACGGCTCAAGACCAACCTGCCCCCCGCGTGCCTAGAGCCGGAGACGAGATATATCTGTCGGTGGTTGTGCCCGCCTATAACGAAGCGGCTCGCCTACCCTCTACTCTCGCTAAGGTGATGGCCTATTTGGAGCGGTGCGAACATCCTTACGAAGTGCTCGTCGTGGACGACGGCTCGGCGGATAAGACACCGGAGATCGTCGAGGACCTTGCCGTCAGTCACCAACATCTGAGCCTTATACGCAACCCGCATCGCGGCAAGGGATACGCGGTGCGCACAGGCATGCTACGGGCGCAGGGCCGCTTCATCCTTTACTCGGACGCCGATTTCTCTGCTCCTATTGAGGAAGTTGAGAAACTGCTGCCTTTTCTCGAAGACAAGTACCACATCGCTATAGGCTCACGTGAGGGCGCAGGCTCCGCCCGCTATGATGAGCCATTCTACAGGCACCTGATGGGCCGCGTCTTCAACACTTTTGTCAGGTTAGTGGCCCTGCCTCGCTTCAACGACACACAGTGCGGTTTCAAGGCCTTCCGGCGTGACGCGGCGCACACCCTCTTTCGTAGCCTCCACCTCTACGGCGACAATGCAGCCGATGTTGAAGGCGCGATGGTGACCGGCTTCGACGTAGAGGTGCTCTATCTTGCCCTCAAGTGGGGCTACAAGGTCAAGGAAGTGCCCGTCAAGTGGTACTACTCCAAAGGTGCTAACGTGCAGCCTCTCAAAGATACATATCGGATGCTCAAGGACATCGCTAAGGTGCGGGCGAACGAGCTGCGCGGTCTATACAAGCGGAGCCGTTAGGGTGCGGTTTCCTGGCGTCTTGTGTATAATAGTTTGTAATACCCGATTTCCACGAAGATTTAGAAGCTCGATACTATAAAGTGAGCATTATCCTGTCATTGTTGAATGGCATTTAGAAGCATGACTGATCATACCCCAGAGAAGATATTAATCGCGGTGGCCTGGCCCTACGCCAGTGGACCTCGGCACCTCGGCCACGTGGCGGGCGCATACCTGCCCCCTGATATTTTTGCCCGCTATCACCGGATGAAGGGCAACCGCGTGCTCATGGTATCGGGCAGCGACATGAACGGCACTCCTATTACTGTGGCAGCCGAACAAGCAGGTGTGTCGCCTTCTACATGGGCGCAGCGGATGCACCGCCTGAATGTCGCGCTCTGGCACGCGATGGGCTTCACTTACGACCTCTTCACGACCACTAACACACCTATCCATACCAGGGTCGTGCAGGACTTTTTTCTCAAGCTCCTTGAGAAGGGCTATATATACAAAGACAGCGCTATAGCCCCTTACTGCCTTGTGGACAAGCGTTTCCTGCCGGATCGCTATGTCGAAGGCACCTGCCCGCACTGTGGCTATACAAGCGCGCGCGGCGACCAGTGCGATAATTGTGGCCGGCCTCTCGACCCGATAGACCTTATAGATATTCGCTGCCGCCTCTGCGGCTCCACCCCTGAGTTTCGCCCCAGTGAGCACTTCTTTCTGGATTTGCCTGAATTGGAGAAACCCCTCCTCCAATGGCTCAAGACCAACACCAGCTTCTGGCGGCCAAACGTGGTGGCCTTCACCCTGAACTGGATACGCGAGGGGCTGCATGGACGCGCATACACCCGCGACCTGGAATGGGGTGTGCCTGTGCCGGTTGAGGGCTACGAAGACAAGCGCATATACGTCTGGTTCGACGCGGTGAAGGGCTATTTATCGGCCACCGTCGAATGGGCTATGCTCAAGGGCGAGCCCGATGCCTGGAAAGAGTGGTGGGTGCAGGAGGAAGGCGAGCCTCGGCCCAGCAAGTCGTATTACTTCATCGGCAAAGACAACATATCGTTCCACACCATAATCTGGCCTGCCATGCTCATCGGCTACGGCGGCCTTATGCTGCCGTATGACGTGCCTGCTAACGAGTTCTTGACGGGTGAGAGCGGCGAAAAGGGCAGCACCAGCAGAGGCGGGGGCGGCGTGCCCTGGCTTCCTGACTACCTCGACAGATATAAGCCCGACCCCATACGCTATTTTATGACTATCAATGCTCCCGAAACACGCGACACAGCTTTTTCGTGGGCCGAGTTCTATCGCCGCAACAATGATGAGCTTGTTGCCACCTACGGCAACCTGGTACACCGCGTGCTTACCTTTACGTCTCGCAACTTCGATGGCAAAGCGCCCCAGCCCGGAGAAGTGACCGAGAAGGACCAGGTTATGCTCTCCAGCGCCCGTGTTGCCTTTGAGCGTGTTGGTGGTCTGATAGAAGGCTGCCACTTCAAAGAGGCTCTGCGCGAGGTTATGGCGCTGGCCTCGGAAGCCAACCGCTACCTGGACGAAGCCGCCCCCTGGAAGG
>DAHVFG010000027.1:0-27449 GCA_027317125.1 Chloroflexota bacterium
CGCAACCGGTACAGCTACTCTTTTCGCCGGCTCTAAATCGCTGCTTGCTTACCCGTGAGATTGCTTCTCACTCTCCGCCGGTTGCACGGCGGTCGAGCGCCCGGTCTACGAAGCTATATTAGTAGATTATAAGGGTCCTGTCAAGAGAATAGAGTTCACAAGTAAGCGTTCAGAGTTGGGGGTGGAGCAATCGTCAAGAGGCAACTGTGCGGGCATACCTACCCTCACCCCATGCCCCTCTCCCATGAAGGGAGAGGGGGCTTTATTGCTGGGGAGTATATCTCCCATCAAGGGAGAGGGGGCTTTAATCACCCTTGTAACCCCGTCAGGGGCAGGCCCCTGTGCACTCAGCAGGAGCAAACCCCCTCTCCCACAAGGGGAGAGGGGGCATGGGGTGAGGGGAGGGACGCCCCTGTAGCCCCCAATCTGTAAGCGTTCAGATTGGGATGGGGGAAGGACCCGCACCCCGAACCTCTCTCTCACTTCATGGGAGACGGGGCTTTACAGGGATGTATATGGAGCTATGAGTGTTATGAAGGGCGGCTATAACAAGGCAATGGTATAGCCACTGCACTCCTGATCGGAGCAGTCAATAGATGAGGAGTGGTGTGCCACTCCTCATCTGCCATATCCACGACTTTATAGCCTCACCTGGCTAGGCAGAGCCGTCCTTTATCTCCATGTTGTACCAGCTTTTCAACCAGCCTTCGAATTGCTTTATCTCCGCCGACTGAGAGGAGATAATGTTCTGCGCAAGGGTCTTCAACTCACTATGGGTTGCGCGATCCGGCACCAGTTGAGCCATCTTAATCGCGCCCATGTGGTGCATTGTCATCATAGTAAGGAACTGCTTATCGAAGTCATCACCTTTCAGGCTTTGCAGCATGGCCGTCATCTCCGACATGCTCATGCCGGGCACCTTGCGCATGCTTCCCTGCTTTGGGGCCGTGTCATACCACTCTTGCAGCCAACCTGTCATTTTCTTTATCTCGCTACCCTGTGCGCTTACCATCTTCTGGGCTGTATCCTTGACCTCCTGGTGATTGGCCCTGTCGGGCGCCAGCTTGGCCATGCCAATTGAACTCTGGTGGTGCTCTATCATCTTGTTGAGCAAATCTACCTCAAAGTCTTTGCCCGAAAGCGGCTTCAGCTCATCAAGGTTGCTCTGGCTTTGCCTTGCCATACTCTGCATAGTCTTGGTTTGATCCTCAGATAGCATAGTAACCTCCGTAAATGTCGTACGAATGCTTTGCTTTCTAAACAGCCCCAGTGCATCTTCCGCAGCAGACTAATGAGTCTGCTTTGTGCGCACAAGAACTTAACTCGCAATCCACTACTATAGCAAGGCTAATGCCAGGTAGAGAAAGGTGTCTCTCTGTTGTGAAACTTTCCGATTGCGTTGGAGAAGGACGCCGGGCACAGTATCCGAGAGATTTGTGGAGATCGTAGCTATTGCGCAATACCTGCTACAAGGACACTCGCTCGGCTGGTAGCACAGCCTTTGAGCAGCTAGACTACTGGTTGGACCGGACGTGCAGGAGCAATATCACTGAAATCAAGAGCTTTGCTCTGGTGATATGCCGAAACTGCATTGCGGTCAAGGCAGTGGAGGGTTGAGCTTTATCTGCTCTGCGCTTCCATTGTCCACGGTTCGCCCCGTATGGCCTCAGCCGAGCTTAGTATCGGAGCAGGTGAGGCACAGCCACTCACCTGTATGCTTAGCGCCCGACCGCCACACGACGCCTGCGGACCAGCGCATCAATAGTCACAGCTGCAAGCAGCACACCGCCTGTGATCAAGAACTTGATAGGCGATTCCAGGGCCAGCAGGTCCATACCGTTGGCGATTGAGCCTATGACCAGTGCGCCGAGCAAGGCTGCCCATACAGTACCGCGGCCACCGAACAAGCTGGTGCCCCCGATAACAGCCGCAGCTATAGTGTTAAGGAGGAAGTCGCTGCCACCGGAGGACTGATTTACCGCCAGCAAGCGTGAGCCGGCCATTACTCCGGCCAGAGCACTTATTAGTGAGCAGAGGGTGAAGACGGCAATACGAATACTATCCACGTTGATGCTGGCCCGGCGTGCGGCCTCAGCATTGCCACCAACTGCATAAATATGGCGGCCAAACCTCGTACGTTTGGTAATTGTGCTAAATATCACCAGTATCCCTACAAAGATCACCACAGCCAGCGGTAAACCTCTGTCGGCGTTGAACACTGCCATAGATAAGAGCACTCCAAGGCCCACTACAACGATGCGTGCGATGAGACTGCCCAGGGAGCTTACCTGCAACTCCGCAGCCACACGTTGCTGCCGCTCCCAGAATGAGCCTACCGCGTAGAGCGCAACAAACACTATACAAGCTACCCAGGCCCACAGCCCTGGGAAGAATGTAAGGGTCAAACCTGTAATGAACGGGTCTCTCAGGTTTATCGTGCCGGTGTTGCCGAGCACCAGTAGCTGCACACCCTGCCAGCCGAGTAGGCCAGCCAGAGTAACTATAAAGGCAGGTACGCGCAGCTTAGTAATCCAGAAACCATGCAGCGCCCCGATCAGCAGGCCCACAGCCAACGCAGCCAACACAGCCAGAGGGCCGGGCCAGCCGTTCTTGACGCTCTCCACAGCCATCACCGACGCGCAGACTCCGCTCACTGCCCCTACTGACAGGTCAATCTCTCCAAGCAGCAGCACCAGAGTAATGCCAATCGAGGCAATACCGATAGCCACGTTTTGTAGCAGCAGGTTTGTCAGGTTGCCGGGCGAGAGGAACAAAGGGTTCGCCCACTGAAAGACAATCCATATCAGTGCTAGACCGAGCAAGACCGGCAACTGGCCCAGGTCAGCGTAGGAGAGCCTGCGGCGCAGATTGCCTAGCAAGCTACCTTCCGGCTCCTTGCCTATGAGACGGGGGTCGTTTAGCATTGTGCTCATACGGTTTTCGGCTCCTCCATCAGGGGTTGGCCAGGGTAAGACTCGAGCGTTCCGAACTCTGCCCCTGTAATAGCCCCCACCACCTGCTCGTGGGTCACATCGCGCACCCCGAAGGTACCCGCGAAGCGCCCTAGCCTGAGCACGGTAATCCTGTCTGCTACAGAAAAAACGTCCTCCAGGTTATGGCTGATTATCACCACTGCAAGACCCTGTTCACGTAGCCGTGCGATAAGGTCGAGCACCTGGCGTGTTTGGGCGACGCCAAGCGCCGCGGTCGGCTCGTCCAGCAGCACAAGCTTCGGCTTCCACATCACCGACCGCGCTACCGCTACCGACTGGCGCTGCCCCCCCGAAAGGGAGGCGATCAGGGTACGCACGCTTGGTATAGAGACAGATAGCCCTCTAAGCACCGAGATAGCCCGCTTCTCCATCTTCACTTCGTCAATAGTCCCCACGACACCCGGCGCTATCTTATGTATTTCTTCGCGACCCAGGTAGAGGTTCGCCACCACGTCCAGGTTGTCGCACAGTGCAAGGTCCTGGTATACCGTGGATATGCCCAGCGCCACCGCGCCTTTCGGCCCATTGATAGTCACCGGGCGCCCCTCGAACTGGATTGTGCCGGAATCTATAGGGTGGATGCCCGCGATGCACTTAACAAGGGTTGACTTACCCGCTCCGTTGTCACCCACCAGGCCGACCACCTCGCCGGCGTACACATTAAAGTCAACGTTTTGTAGCGCCTGAACAGCCCCAAAACGTTTGCTGATACCGCGCATCTCCAACACCGGAGTTGCATTTGCCGTCGTCATGTCGTTCTCCACAATGAGTAAAGCTGTCGTGCTAATGCTGTTGTAAAGCAAGGTAAGTATAATGCAGTGGGGAGCAATCTGCTCCCCACTACCGTGCTGCACTGTTCAGTTTCCCAACCGGGATTCGATCACTTTACGCCCGCATCAGCACAAGCCTTGGCAAAGTCTGCTGTGCATATGTCCGATACCTTCCAGAAACCATCTGCTACCACTGTACTCTCCACATTGTCCTTGGTCACCTTCACAGGCACCAACAGCACAGAGGGCACATCTACCTTGCCGTTGTTCACCTTGCCGTTCACCATTGACGCCTCAGGTGTTTTGCCGTTGGCTAGCGTATAAGCTAACTGGGCAGCGGTCTCGGCTTCCTGCTTGATAGCCTTGTAGACAGTCATGTACTGCTCACCTGCGAGAATGCGCTGGATAGCTGCCAACTCTGCATCCTGGCCGGTGACAGGGGGCAGGGGCGAGATACCGGCGGCCTTCATCGCGGCAATAGCGCCACCGGCTGTGCCGTCGTTAGCTGCCAGTACGCCATCTACTTTGTTGCCCAACGCCGTTAAGGCTTGCTGCATCTCGCTCTGCGCCTTGTCAGGGCTCCAGTCAGGGGTGTCATATTCCTTGGCTATGTTCACCTTGCCGTCAAGGATAGAGTGAGCGCCTGCCTTGAACAAAGTAGCGTTATTATCTGTTGGAGAGCCGTTGATCATGACCACCGTAGCGTTGGCTTTACCGCCAAGCGCGTCGAGCAAGCTCTGGCCTTGAAGCTTGCCGACTTGTTCGTTATCGAACGATATGTAATAGTTTACAGCGTCCGTTCCTTTGATGATGCGATCATAGGAGATGACCGGTACATTCTTTGCTTTGGCTTCATCAGCGATAGCCGCCGCCGCTGCCGAGTCTACCGGATCAAGCACCAGTACTTTAGCCCCATTTGTGAGAGCAGCTTCGGCCTGAGACTTCTGCGCACTGGCATCTTGATTGGCGTTGCTGTAGATGAGATTGTTGACATCGAAACCGAGAGCCTGGAGCTTGGCCTTGAAGTTAGGCAGGTCCTGGCTCTCGTAGCGTGCTGTCTTTGTCTCAGGGAGCAAGATCGCTATTTTGGACCCGTTGGAAGCAGCGGCCATTGTGGGGGTATCTGCCGCAGCCGCCATTGTGGGGGTATCTGCCACGGGAGCCGTTGTGTCGGTTGCCACCAGGGGCGCTGTTGTGTCGGTGGGTGCGGGCGGGACGGTGGCAGCTCCACCGCACGCTGACAGTAGCATCGGTACTGCGGTAAGGAGTGTTACAAAGATAGTGTTGCGTTTTATCATTACTTTCCTCCTGAACTTGATAGTTGTATTCGATGGCGGCCCGGCGACGGGAGCCGGATGGCCGTCCAAATAATCGGGGTTGTCTCTTGCTTGATGGCGGGAAGCTCACCTCCTTTGTGAATCGCCTCTCCTATTGCATATTGCACAGGAAGTTGCGAGCGATACTCTCCACTAACGATAACCAGATGGAAAAGGACTTTACATGCCTGATATGCGCGACCGCGTCGCACCGGCGCTCTGCCTGACTATGGTTTGCCAGTCTGAAAAGGTGCAACGCCACGATTTTAGGCAGCGTGCAGGCTTAAACCATCGTATCCGCACCGCTGCTCATTTGCTGAGGGCTGTTGTCGCGCCCAAACTGCACAAGTCAGCTCCGTCCTGAGTGCCGGCGCTTTAGCTTCCGTAATGTAGGTGTAGTAAGCTTAGAGGTGACGCACAGCAGAGGATATACCTGACGCCACGGGCAGTAGTATTAAGGTTAGACCTACATGGTGGAGGTGGTCGCCAGCCCGAACGGGTCGAGAGATTGGTCGCTATCGCGTAAGCCAACAACAGGGAAACCACGAGGCCGCGATCAAGGAGAGCGAGTAACACCCATAAAGGTTTATCCTCCCGGCACTAGCACGTCGAACATTGAACGTGTACAGCCTAAAACGTCTGCGTTATACAGGAGTATCACCAAAGACCGAGGGCACTTTACGCACTATGGAACGATAGCGCGCACCAGATCCCTGCTCTCTTGTATGTGCGCAGTGGCGTCGCCACCAAAAGATGGGGGCGTAGCCGGTCATTCTTATCTTGCCGCACAAGCAAGGCTAGGGTGCAATAGGGACAGAGTAATAGGAGAGGGGGCATAAGGGCAACCCTTTATGCCCCCCAACGGCATAGGGGATTCCCCCTAAGACTAAAGGCAAACGCCCGTGCTCAGTCAATCAGGTCGGCAATCACTTCGCGCAGGGTAGCATTGTTCAGGTCCTTCTTGTCGAGGAAGGCTACTGCGCCCGCATCACGACCTGCACGGCGGAATTCGCGGTCGGGGTAGGCGCTCATCAGCACAACCCGTCCCTGCGGCGCAAGGACCCTGATTTGCTGAAGACAGTCAATCCCATTCTCATCACCGAGCACAACATCCACAAATACAAGTTGCGGTCGGGAGCCCTCAACCGCACGCAGTGCGTGTGCGATATCTTCGGCCTCATATACCAGGGCTTGAGGGCAGTTCTTGGAAACCATGCGCCGCAGCTGAGTCCGATAGCGGATATTGTCGTCCACAATCAGTATTACGGGGCGGTTGCGCTCCTCGCGATATAAGTCTACCGGATGATGGACAGCCGGTTTCGTGCTTGCCAGCACTTGCGGGTGGTGCGCAGAGTAGCTGACCGCTTCCAGCCTGCTCTGGACATTGATCTGGCGGTAGAGGCGCGTTAGATGGTTCTCAATGGTCTTAACGCTCAGCCCAGTGCGACGTGCGATAGCGTGATTGTCTAGTCCTTCTTTCAGCAGGCGAAGCATATCGCGCTGGCGAGCAGTCAACAGCGCTGCTGTCGAAGCCGCCTCCTGAGCATGCACCAGCTTTTCAACCAGCGAGCCGCAGACCCAAAGCTCGCCCGCTAGCACGCGCCGCACGGCAAGCCTCAAGTCGCTGAGCGGTTGATCTTTCAGGTGGTAGCCGTTGACGCCAACCGAGAGCAGTCCCTGTACGTACATATCATCGTCATAGGCGCTGACCACAAGGATCCTCAGCTCTGGATAGCATTCGCGGATCTTACGTGTCGTCTCAATCGGCTCGAAGTTCGGCATCGTTACGTCGGTGACGAGCATATCAGCCCTGGTTTTCGCCAGGACCGATAGTAGAGTATGGCCGTCACTGGCCTCACCGACGATCTTGATATTGGGGAGGCTACAGAGCGCATTGGCTATGCCCGCACGTACAACTGCATGATCGTCTGCAACAACGATTTTCACACTGCTCATATAATCCTCCTTACCGGACGCTATTTGGGCCTACTTTCGCCGCACGCGACCTGGCTTTTGGCACAGGGATATAAGCGTGGAGCACCGCGCCCCCGCCGGGGTGATTCTCCAGGTGCAAACGACCCTCGATCAAGGCAAGACGCTCGCTGATGCCAAGCACGCCAAAATGCCCGCCGGCGGCCAGCGCGGCCAGGTCAAAATCGCCCGGCAACCCCCGGCCATTGTCGGTGATGGAAAGCCTCAGCGTACCAGGGGAAGAGCGGTTCAGGCTCAACTGGGCTTCTGTTGCCTCTGCGTGTTTGCGGATGTTGCTGAGCGCTTCCTGCACAATCCTGAAGATCGACAACTCCAGTGGTTCGGGCAAGCGACCAAGCTCTTTATCGAGGTTAAGATGCACGCTGATGCCGCTGCGGAGCGACCAGTCGCGCGTGTAGGACTGGAGGGCCGCACCCAGGCCCAGGCTGTCAATTGTCGGCGGGCGCAGGTCGCTGCAAATCTGGCGTAGATCATCCACCAGGGCGCGAATACCGGCGCGCACCTCAGCCAGATCGCCTTCCACCCCCGCGATGCGCCCAGGAGGCTCTCCTTCAGCCTCCTCGAGTTGGTAGTTCATACTCAGTAAATCCTGTATGACCTGGTCGTGCAGCTCACGCGCAAGGGCCTTGCGCTCTTCCTCGCGTTCAGTCAGCAAGCGGCGGTGGGCAGCCTGTAGTGCCGCATTAGCACTGTCGAGGGCAGCGACTTGCTCGGCAAGATTCCGCTCCAGCAACGTCTGTCGATGGCCGAGTTTCTCGGCTTCTTCACGGGTGCGGTAATAGCTGTTCAGCGCCCAGATAATAGGCGTTAGCTGCTGACGATCAGTTGTGCCGACGAGCGCGGCGACAACATCTTCGCGATCTGTTTCTGCCGTTGGAAGATCAACGACACTGCGCCCATGGCGCAGCACTATTATGCGGTCAGCCACCGCGAAGAGGTGATCAAGGTTGTTGCTGATAAAGAGTACCGCAGTGCCTTGGTGCTGCCAGGCGCGGACGACCGAGAGGAGCTTCTGCTGATAAGCGTAGCTGAGGGGGAGCCCCGGCTCGTCCACAACGACCAGTCGCGCAGGATAAATGAGGGCGCGGGCGATCCCAAGTAGTTGGCGCTGTTCGCTCGATAAACTCGCCACCGGCTTATGTAGAGGACCAAGTTGAGCACCCAGCAAGGCCAGCGCATCGGCTGCGCGCCGGGCCATTCGTGCTTCATCCACCCGCCGGAGTATGCCACCCTTTGACCAGCATATTTCATCGCCAAGAAATATATTGGCTGTTATGTCAAAGTGCTCGATTAACTCTGTCTCCTGGTGGATTACTTCGACTCCGGCTGAGCGCGCGCTATAAGGCCAACGCATGCGTTGGCCCCCAATATACACGTCACCAGCGGTGGGGACCAGGGAACCGGCGAGGATTGACGCCAGCACCGACTTACCACCGCCATGCCCAGCTGCCAGGCCAACTACTTCCCCAGGTGCAACCTCTAAGCTAACCTGCTGAAGTACAGGAAGCGAGCCAAAACTCTTAGAAAGGTTGATGCTGCGGAGGATCGGCTCCATCGGTACGCTCCATCAACAAAATTAAACTCTACGATCTAAGCAACTGCCCTGGCAGCCACGTAAGCCAGCAGAGAAAAATAGTATCTCCTGAAGATGGTATCACAGTAGCGCCGTTCACGTCTACCTGGCTCAAATCTGTAACGGTTCCGATTTAGAGAGGAACCAACTTCAAGGGGTAACTGTCCAAGCTTGGACAGTTACCCCTTGAAGTTGGTTCCTCTACCCCAACTCCTCTAAAAATGCGGAAGGTAGTAGTATAGAGGGGTGCTAAATCACTCGTATTTTCATCGGTAATGGTGGCCCACAGGGTCATGGCTTACTCTGAACATCTAGTATGCAAGTAGTATGCAAGGTAACTGTTCAGAATAGGGGTGCAGGGGCATCCCTCCCCTCACCCCATGCCCCTCTCCCACAAGGGGAGAGGGGGCTTTACTCCTGGCTCTTCCCAAGAAGAAAGCCCCCTCTCCCTTCATGGGAGAGGGGGTTGGGGGGTGAGGGCAGATGGCGCAACACCCGCACGGATACCCCAAGAAGATTGCTCCACCGTTACTCTGAACAATTACTATGCACGTAGCTATTGACAAAGCGACATCCTGGTGCTATTATGGGAGCGGTTGCAGAGACTTTTAACGTTGAGGCAGAGCTAAACAGCCTGCACTACTTGGATTGTCGGCGGGTAAGGGCCGTGAGCGCTCCCACCTGGTTGCGATGGAGATAGTGGTGAATGGCGACAACTCTTGAAGAAATAGCTAAATCCGCAGGTGTTTCACGCTCAACGGTCTCTCGCGTGATCAACGATCAACCTAACGTTGACCAGGAGACCCGGGCACGGGTGCTGCTCGTGGCGGAGAGCCTCAACTACCAGCCTAATATCGCCGCTCGTAGCCTGGCCGCTGGACGGACCCAGATCCTTGGTCTTGCCATACCCGCCGGCGTGTCAACTCTCTTTGCCGACCCCTACTTCCCACTCCTCATCCAGGGCATCACTTCCGCCTGTAATGCGCAGGATCATTCCGTTATGCTCTGGGTCGGGGAACCGGAATACGAGCGGCGCACGATCCGGCGGCTGCTCGCCGGTGGCTTAGTAGATGGCGTTATCCTCGCTTCGGCGCTGGTGGACGACCCCATCCTGGAAGCGTTGCTCAAACGGGGCTTACCCTTCGTTATGATTGGACGGCACGCCACCAGCGACAGGACGAGCTATATCGACGTTGACAACCTGAACAGCGCGCACGAAATGGTCGCATACTTGCTGCGCGCGGGCTACAAACGTGTAGCTACTATAACGGGCCCGAGAAATATGGTCGCTGGCGCTGACCGGTTGCAGGGTTACCTGGCTGCTCTGCGCGAGCGCAAGATTGCCTGCGATCCCTCTTTGATAGTAGAAGGGGACTTTACGGAAGAGGGTGGGTACAGAGCGATGCAGCGACTTTTGTCTCTCCCAACAGGACCGGGCGATGCGGTCTTCGTCGCCAGCGACGGTATGGCGCTCGGCGCTATGCGGGCTTTGCGCGAGGTGGGCAAGCGCGTGCCCGATGATATCGCACTCACCGGCTTCGATGATCTCCCTTTCGCCGCTCACATGGACCCACCACTTACCACGGTAAGGCAGCCTGTTTACCGTTTGGGAGCGGTTGCAGCCGAAACGTTGATAGAGATGGTCAGCCACCCTGGCGCGTCACCACGCCGTATTCTTCTACCTACGGAGCTGGTAATCCGCTCTTCTTGCGGTTCGCTACCGCACCGCTAGAGGCTATCACAGCCAGAAGGGTTGTATCCTGAGAATAGTATAAAGCTATGCCACCCGGCACGCTCACGCTGATCTGAGTACAATCGGCACAAGGCAAAAGAGAAGAGAGGCTAATATGGGACAGAGACGTCCAAGTGTGCGGGAAGGATTGTTGCATTTATGCAGCGACGATACAACGCTCGCGCCCGCCATCAGCCTACACTCCCCCTCCTGGTTCACCTGGCTGCAAGGGCACTCTATATTCGTTTACGAGCTCCCCTTCCTGCATTTTACCGCTCGCAAGGAAAGGCGCGCAGGTGGTGCGTACTGGTACGCATACCGGCGGCGGGGAGGTAAGTTACACACGGCATACCTCGGCAAGTCCGACGAACTGACGCTGGAACGCTTGAGCACGGTCGCCACCGGGATGCAACAAGTCGAAAACGCCACCCGTATGCCTGCTGCCATGCCTTCCGCCACGCCTACCGCCATGCCTACCCACCACACCGCAACACCTTCCACCACTGACTTTGACGCCCCCTCCGCGCCACACCTGCGTCCCACTTTACAACCTTGCATACAGCCTCCTCCCGGTCTTCCAGTTCCACTCACCCCCCTCATAGGCCGCGAAGTAGACGCCGCCCGCGCTGCCGCCCTTTTGTGCCGCCCAAGCGTACGCTTGCTCAGCCTCGTTGGACGTGGCGGCATCGGTAAAACCCGGCTGGCGCTCCAGGTTGCGGCAGAGATCGCGGAGCGCTTCGCCGACGGCGTCTACCTGGTGCCGCTCGCTGAGGTGCGCGACCCACAAATGGTGCTGCCTGTAGTGGCCCGTGCACTTGGGATAAAGGCAGAGCCTGGTACATCAGTGGCAGAGATGTTGAAAGCGGTTTTGAAGCAAAAGCTCCTTTTGCTGGTGCTTGACAACTTTGAGCAGCTGATGCCCGCCGCCTCGTACCTGGTGGACCTCCTCACCGCGTGCCCAATGCTCAAGCTAATGGTTACGAGCCGAGAGGTGCTTCACCTTTGCGGAGAGCAACCCTTTCCGGTAGGCCCGCTGGAGTTCCCAGACCTTGCGCATCCGGCACCGGCTGATCTGCTGCGGCACTGCCCCTCTGTAAGCCTCTTCCTCCAGCGCGCGGAGGCCGTTGCCCCAGGTATTGCTGCGAGTCCCGCAACTATTCGCGCGGTCGCGCAGATATGCGCCCGGCTTGAGGGTCTGCCGCTCGCGATTGAGCTTGCGGCTGCTCGCGTCAAGCTCCTACCGCCCCAGGCCTTGATAACACGACTGGAGCGCAAGCTCGAGGTGCTAACTGGAGGTGGTGCGGATATGGCTGAGCGACACAAGTCGTTACGCGCAACATTCATCTGGAGCCACGACTTGCTCACGGCTGAGGAGCAGTCTCTTTTTCGCAGGCTCGCCATCTTTGCGGGTGGCTGCACGTTGGAAGCGGCCCATGGTGTATGCAACGCTTCCGGTGATCTGACTTCGCCCTTCCTGGACCTGATCTCTTCTCTTGTGGATAAAAACATGCTGCAAACAGACAGGCGAGAAGCACAGCCGTCTCGGATTTACATGTTAGATACGGTGCGTGAGTATGCCCTGGAATGCTTGCTGGGGAGTGGCGAGTTACAGTCTCTGCGGAAAGCTCACGCAGCATACTATTCAGGCTATCTGCTGAGGGCCTGGCCGTGGGGGGAGGGAGATACGCCTGGGCAGGAGCATACAGCCAACTGCTCCGCTCGTGAAGATACTTCTATGCTGCGCACCCTTCCTGCATACGCCCCGCTCTGTTCTTCTCAGGGTGAGAGCCGTCCCGCTGGGCTGACCAACCGCGAGCTTGAGGCGCTGCTCCTCCTCGCCGAAGGACTATCAAACGACCAGATCGCCTGTAGGCTCGTGATCAGCACAGCTACGGTCAAGACATATCTGAGCGCCATTTATAACAAACTCGGCGTCTCCTCTCGTACGGCGGCAATGCGCTTCGTCATAGACCACCTGCATGGCGCGCACGCAGCTTCCCTTCCGCGACCGCAGGCCGACGCTCTCTCCAGCCATGCCTCCTGAAGAAGCCTGCCTGAAGAAGCCTGTTTGTGATCTCTCGTAGTGCAAGGCTGGGAGTGGAAAGGAGTGGGCGGTGGTGTTAGCCTTCAACCCGGGGCAAAGAAAAACATCGCGAAAGAAGTTCACAAAAGCGGCCTTTGTGTAACTATTACCTAACTTAGCGTACAGATGCTTACGGCTGACGGCACGGCGGGGTCACGTCAGACCCTCTAACAAGACGTTGATCCCCTTTCCTGACGGTAGACTCAGGCAGCCACTCAACACAAATCCCTATCTTTTTCCCGATGCATCCAGCATGCATCTATGCTAGCCTATCTAAGGCCTTGTATATCATCCGATATCTGATCGCTTAGCACTCTTTGTTCTCAGGCCGCTGGAGACTACCATACCGATTGGGGATTTATGCTATCGGCGCTACCTGTTACCTACAGGTAGCGCACCGAAACTGCGCTTTGGGCAGCGAAAACGGCGTAGCAGAATGTCTACATATTGGAGATAGCTAAAGAGAGGTGCATATGAGTTAGATAGGAGGAAAGTTCGGCGACAGCAGATATTTGGATTACGCTAAAGCGCGCTGATGGCTGAGCCGTTGGGTAAGCGCGACAAAAGAGGACGGGGCAGCCCTGATAGCGCCTAGTGATATGTGTGACATATATCACCCACTGCACACCACATGTCACACTCAAGGCTGTGCCGACGTTTGTTGCATCTCGAAATTGAATGCAAAAGAGTATGGAGGCTCAAAGATGAACTTGATCCGTGTGAGATTTCGCTCCAGGTTGCAACTGCTCCTACCGCTATGTGTTGGGGCCGTTATGGTTCTCAATGCTTGCGGTGGCGAGGCATCCACGCCTACAACGATCCCAGCAGCCGGCTCAGTTGCCACGGCTGCTGCCACCGACACCACCGGGATGGCAGCCCCTACCGATACCATAGGAACCGGTGCCACAGCGTCTACACCGGCGACCGGCGCTACCGTGCCCCCAGCAGGCAACGGTATAATGACGGTGTCCGTAGCACAGCAGGCTACGTGGGTCCGCAACTTTAACCCTTTCTCCGGCGACTTCCGCTTCCCAACTATCAACGGCATTTACGAGCCGATGATGATCTACAACACCGTCAAGGGCGAATTGACTCCCTGGCTCGCAAGCGCCTATAAGTGGAGCACTGACAATAAAACCCTGACCTTCACCTTGCGCAACGACGTCAAGTGGTCCGACGGCCAGCCTTTCACTGCTGATGATGTGGCCTTTACCTTCAACCTCTTCAAGAACACGAACGGCTTGCAAGGCCCAGGCGGCCAGGCGATGAACGGCAGCACCGCATATGTTGACAGTGTCTCTGCGCCTGACAAGACGACCGTCGTCTTCAACTTCAAGACCGCCTTCACACCTGGCCTCTACGATATAGCAAGCCAGGATATTGTGGCCCAGCACATCTGGAAGGATGTACCGGACCCGGTGAAGTACACCAATGACAACCCGGTCGGCACCGGCCCCTTCACCCAGGTGACAGTCTTTCAGCCCCAGATATTTGAAGTAGATAAGAACCCTAACTACTGGCAGCCCGGCAAGCCCTACATCCAGGGTATCCGCCAACCCGCTTATCCCGGCAACGACCAGGCGAACCTGGCAACGGTTAACGGTGAGAACGACTACGCCGCCAACTTCATCCCCGACATAGACAAAGTCTTCGTCTCCAAAGATCCGACCAACAACGGCTACTGGTTCCCCCCCTTCGGCGCAACGGTGATGTTGTATCTCAACACTACCAAAAAGCCTTTTGACGACCCGAACGTGCGCAAAGCGATCAGTATGGCGATAGACCGCAACCAGATAGCCACTGTTGCCGAGTACGGCTATACCAAACCCGCCGATGTGACAGGCCTGAGCGACGCCTACCCGAACTTCAAAGTCTCCGATCCCTCCAAGCTCGGCGACTGGGCAACGATGAACGTGGACAAAGCCAACCAGATGCTCGACGCCGCCGGCCTGAAGAAGGGCTCCAACGGTATGCGCGCCAACGCCGACGGCTCGGCGATGACATACGAGATCAACGTCGTTGACGGCTGGTCGGACTGGGTATCCTCGGTGCAGATCATCGCCCAGAACCTCAAGGCTATAGGCATAACCGCCTCGGTGAAGGCTTATGACTTCAGCACATGGCTTGACCGCGTGCAGAAGGGCAACTTCGACGTATCTATCGGCTGGAGTTCGGGCGGCGCTACCCCTTACAACTACTATCGCGATCAAATGTCACAGCGCTCCTTCCAGCCAATCGGCACGGTAGCAGGCGCGGACTGGCACCGCTACGTCAGCAAGAAGGGCGACGACTTGCTGAACCAGCTGGCGGCCACCTCGGACCCCGCGCAGCAAAAGTCTATCGCGGAGCAACTGCAACAGACATTTGCTGACGAAGCGCCCGCGATTCCCCTGTTCCCCGGCCCTGACTGGTACGAGTACAACACCACCCGCTTCACTGGCTTCCCGACAAAGGACAACCAGTACGCCATTGGTTCGTTCTTCAACCAGAGCACGCCTGAGCAGTTGATCGTGATGACGACAGTCAAGCCAAAGTAAGGTTTACAGCCTTTGTGGGGAGATACCCACTCGTATGGGTATCTCCCTCATTTGCTAACATGTCACTCGGTTACACAGCTTACACAGGCTGTCATGGCACAGCTCATGCAGCCTGAATCTCTCGTGAGACCGCACCTGGGAGGGCAACGATGCGCTTCATCCTCCGACGATTAGGCTTCTACCTGCTTGCCGCGTGGGCTTCGCTCACCATTAACTTCTTCTTGCCTCGCCTGATCCCCGGCGACCCTGCCTCGGCTATCTTCGCTGCCGCTCGCGGCCAGATGCAGCCGGAACAGCTAACACAGATACGTGCAGCCCTGGGGCTGAGCGAGGAGCCGTTGATCAATCAGTATCTCACCTATCTTTCGAATATTTTCCGAGGCAATTTCGGCATATCTTTTTCGGCGTTCCCTGCACCTGTGACGACGGTAATCGGTAACGGCTTGTTCTGGACACTCTTACTCGGCTTCACATCGCTCGTCTTGAGCTTTATCATCGGCAACGTCATCGGCATAATTGGCTCCTGGCGCCGCGGTGGGATAGTGGATAGCACGCTGCCACCTCTGCTGATCTTCATCGGTGCGTTCCCTCCTTTTTTCCTGGCGCTGATGGGCCTCTACTTCCTGGGCTTCCAGCTGCAATGGTTCCCGCTACGCCACGCATTCGATGATAATCTCACCCCCGCCTTTACCCTCCCCTTTATACTGAGTGTTATCCAGCATCTTTTGCTTCCAGGTCTCACGATCATCGCCGTTTCGCTAGGCGGGTGGGTGCTTGGCATGCGCAACACGATGATTGGGGTGCTAGCCGAAGATTATGTGACGCTGGCCGAGGCCAAGGGTTTGTCGCAACGCAGCATCATGTTCAACTATGCTGCTCGCAACGCTCTCCTGCCGAGTGTTACCGCCTTTGGCATGGCGCTGGGCTTCATATTGAGTGGGCAACTCCTGGTAGAATTAATCTTCGGATATCCCGGCCTCGGCTACTTGCTGCTACAGTCGGTGCGCGGCCTGGACTACCCACTGATGCAGGGGTTGTTTCTCATGATCACGTTCGCGGTGCTGGCCGCTAATTTCATCGTTGACGTGCTCTATACGCGCCTCGACCCACGCATGCGCACCAGCTAGGGCCAGTTGGCACCCAGCCTGGGAGTAACAGTGTAAGTTAGCGTGTCAGAGGGGGAAACCGGATGCAAGCTCAGAATCAAATTATCGAAGTGGAGGCAAACCCAACTGGGCAGCTGCTGCCTCTCCCGAGGGTCGCGCCGGTGGGCAAGCGAAGGCGAGCCTTCATGCGCAATCTCCTGCGCAACCCCAAGGCCGTGGTCGGAGCTTCCATAGTAATCTTCTTTGTCCTGGTAGCAATCTTCGCCCCGCTGATAGCCCCGGGAGACCCGAGCAACTTCGTCGCCCGCCCGAATCAACCCCCTTCCGCCGCCCATATATTCGGGACCGAGGGGCAGGGTAAGGACGTATTTGCTCAGACCGTGTGGGGGGCTCGCATCTCGCTGGAGATCGGCTTTGCCACAGGCCTCCTAACAACGATAGTCGGTATCTTGATCGGCATGACCGCGGGCTATTTCCGGGGCAAGATAGACGATTTTCTGTCGCTGCTGATGAACCTATTCCTGGTGATCCCAGGTCTACCGCTGCTGGTGGTAATCGCCGCCTACCTGCGCCCTGGCACGGGCACGATTGTCCTTGCACTGGCATTTACAGGGTGGGCCTGGCCAGCGCGCGTTTTGCGCGCCCAGACCCTCTCGCTACGAGAAAAAGATTTCGTTTCCGCCTCGATAGTCAGCGGCGAAGGCAACGCACGCATCATCTTCAGAGAGATTTTGCCCAACATGGCCTCGATCATCGTGGGCAGCATGTTCGGCTCGGTAACTTACGCGATTGGCGCCGAAGCGGCCTTGAGCCTGGTGGGGCTGACCAACGTCAGCAATATCACCTGGGGTACCAATTTGTACTGGGCGCAAAACAACGCCGCTCTGCTGGTCGGCGCCTGGTGGACCTTTATCCCGTCGGGCCTCTGCATAGCGCTCGTCGCTTTCGGGCTGACGATGGTCAACTACGGCATGGATGAAATCACGAACCCACGCCTTCGCGCTGAAAAGGAACTGAAGAATGTCCTCAAAGACCGCACCCTCCGCACCTTCCGTAACCTTCGAGCAACCCCAGTCCTCCGGCGCACGCACGATGCCCAGCAGTAGCTCGCTTTTGCTCGATGTACGCGACCTATATGTAGAATACGAGACGGAGCGGGGGCCAGTGCGTGCGGTCGATGGCGTGTCGTTCTCAATCGCTGCGGGAGAGGTCTTTGGCCTGGCAGGGGAGTCGGGTAGCGGCAAGTCTACGATAGCCCACGCGATTATGCGCCTCCTGCACCCACCTGCGCTCATTACTGGAGGCAACATCATCTTCAACGGCGAGGACGTGCTGGAAATGAGCCAGGAAAGGCTTGAAGCCTTCCGCTGGAGCGACGTCTCTATGGTCTTCCAGAGCGCCATGAACTCCCTGAACCCCGTGATGAAGATTAGCGACCAGATAGCTGACGTGCTCGTAAGGCACAATAAAATGTCAAGACAGCAGGGCAGGGACCGCGCCGCCGAACTCTTCGATATAGTCGGCATTGACCGCGAGCGGCTCGACTCATACCCGCACCAACTTTCCGGGGGTATGCCCCAGCGGGCAGTAATAGCTATCGCCCTCGCGCTCGACCCACCTCTGATGATCATGGACGAGCCAACTACGGCCCTCGATGTGGTAGTGCAGAAAGACATCATGCAGCAGATCGAGGAGCTAAAGGAGAAGATGGGCTTCTCGATCCTCTTCATCACGCACGACTTATCGCTGATGGTGGAGTTTTCGACACGTATCGCGATCATGTACGCCGGCGAAATCGTAGAGCTTGCACCGGCGCACCAGCTATTTGATGATCCGCTACACCCCTATACACGGGGTTTGATGAACTCGTTCCCCTCGCTGAGCGGCCCAAAGCGCAGGCTGGCCGGCATACCTGGCGCGCCGCCGGACATGGTCATGCCACCCTCCGGCTGCCGCTTCCACCCGCGCTGCGAAAGTTGCCAGCCTATGCACACAAGGGTGGTGCCAAAGCTACAGCAGGTCAAGAAAGACCACTGGGTGGCCTGCCACCTTTACACCGCCGACCCTGACGCCCAATGGAGACGCTCATGACCAACACTACGGGCAATCACACAGGCCGCGCCGCGCAAACAGCGCCTACAACAGTTACAACAAGCCGTGATGAAGAGGTAGTGCTCGACGCTCTCCACCTGACCAAGCGCTTTCCGGTCGGCAACGCTTTGCGGCCAAAACATGTGCACGCCCTCAACGATGTATCGCTCACTATCAGGCGCGGTAAAGTTATCGCCCTGGTCGGTGAGTCCGGTAGCGGCAAATCTACAGCGGCTCGCCTGATCGCCAGGTTGATGCCCCCGAGCAAGGGTGAGATAATCTTTAAAGGTAAGGATGTGCTCAAGAGCGAACCTTTCAGGGCCTCCCTCTCTTATCGTAACAGCGTGCAAATGATCTTTCAAGACCCTTTCGGCTCCCTCAACCCGGTCCACACTATCGGCTACCATATCGAGCGCCCGCTCGTTATTCACAAGATAGCGAAAGGCCGCGCAGTAATGGACAGGGTACACGAGCTACTGGCGACAGTAGGCCTCAACCCCCCCGTGGAGATGGCAAAGAAGTTCCCGCATCAAATATCGGGCGGGCAGCGCCAGCGCGTAGCTATCGCCCGCGCCCTCGCCGTCAACCCCCAGGTGATACTGGCCGACGAGCCGATTTCTATGCTCGATGTATCTATTCGCATGGGGATACTCAACTTGATGGAGCGTCTCAAAGAGGAGCACGGTATAGGCTACCTGTACATCACGCACGACATCGCCTCGGCCCGCTATATCGGCGACCAGACGAGAGTAATGTATGCCGGCTATGTGGTGGAAGGCTCTGAAAGCGACGAGGTGATACAGCACCCGGCTCACCCCTATACCAGGCTATTGCTCTCGGCAGTACCAGACCCCCATTCGGGCCTCGCTGCCCGGCAGGTCGAAGCGCGGGGCGAAGTTCCGTCGCTGATAGACCCGCCGCCGGGTTGCCCCTTCGCAGCGCGTTGTCCATATGTGATGGACATTTGCCGCAAGGTAATGCCGGGCGCCGAGGCGGTCGGCCCCGATCACTGGGTCCGCTGCCACCTTTACGGTGCCGGGCAGGACCCAGCGCCTCAGTAATCTCCAACCTTTTATCTTTTCTTTACAAGGAAGAGTACAAATCGATGAATGACATGAAATTACCAAGCTCCTTCCTGTGGGGCACTGCGACTTCCTCCTATCAAATAGAAGGAGCAGTCCACGAGGAGGGGAGAGGCGAGTCGATCTGGGACCGCTTCTCACATACGCCCGGCAAGATCCAGGATGGCAGTAACGGCGACATAGCATGTGACCACTACCACCGCTGGCGGCAGGATGTCGCGTTGATGAAAGAGTTGGGTCTGCAAGCCTATCGCTTTTCCATCGCCTGGCCGCGCATCTTACCAGATGGGCACGGGCAGCAGTTGAACCAGGCTGGAGTTGACTTCTACAGCCGCCTCGTTGACGAGCTGCTGGCTGCGGGCATCACCCCTTTCCCTACCCTTTACCACTGGGACCTGCCCCAGCCGCTGCAAGATAGAGGCGGGTGGCCCGCTCGTGCTACCGCCCAAGCTTTCGTTGACTACGCCGATGCGATCAGCCGAGCGCTAGGAGACCGGGTCCACAACTGGATTACTCACAACGAGCCATGGTGTGCTAGCATGCTCGGCCACCAGATAGGAGAGCATGCGCCCGGCTGGCACGACTGGCCCGCCGCTCTCGGCGCCGCTCATCATCTGCTCCTCTCTCACGGCTGGGCAGTGCCGGTGATACGCCGTAACAGCCCTGGGGCCGAGGTCGGCATTACCCTCAATTTGCTCCCCGTCACTCCCGCTACTGACCGCCCGGAGGATATAGAGGCGGCCAGGCGCTTTGACGGATATTTCAACAGGTGGTTCGTAGACCCTCTCTTCAAAGGCTCTTACCCCCCTGATATGGTAGTTGATTACATAGCTGAAGGCCACCTGCCCGCTTCCGGGCCGGAGTTCGTACAGAGTGGAGATATGGCAGCTATATCGGTGCCCACAGACTTCCTCGGCGTCAACTACTACAGCAGGGCAGTGGTTTCTGCATCCGGCGAGCCCACAATTGCGGCGGAGACGTTGCTGGGCACTACAGATGTTGAGCGAACGGAGATGGGTTGGGAAGTCTACCCGCAAGGTCTCTATGAGCTGCTAACAAGCCTGCACGCCGACTACAACCCTGGCAAGCTCTACATCACAGAGAATGGGGCCAGCTACTCGGATGGGCCAGGTGAGGATGGCAAGGTACATGACGAGAGGCGCTTGCGTTACCTGCGCGACCACTTCACTGCCGCGCAGAGAGCAATAGAGAGTGGGGTGCCTCTCGCGGGCTACTTTGTCTGGTCGCTCTTGGACAACTTTGAGTGGGCCAAAGGGTACAAGCAGCGTTTCGGGCTCGTCTGGGTGGACTACGAGACGCAGCAGCGCATACCGAAAGATAGCGCTCTCTGGTACAAGCAGGTGATCGCCGCTCATAAGGCAAGCCTCGATACAGGAGAGAGATAAGCTGGGTGCTAGCAGACTGCGAAGCGAGGGGGCTACCTTTGTCCGGCAGCAAGGGTGCAAGCTAGAGAGCACAGCCTGAGCGAGATGAACCAACCGGCACAGAGGTTAAGCGATATGCTATCTGCGGTCAGGCAGAGCCTTGACGGTGAGTGGGAGTTCCGCCAGGCCAGTAGTGAAGAATGGCTGCCCGGCACCGTGCCAGGCGGCGTGCACACTGATCTCTTGCGCCTGGGCCGGATAGCGGACCCGTTCGTCGGCGACGAAGAGGCGCGGGCGCAGTGGGTCGCCAAAGAGGATTGGGAGTACAGGCGCGCCTTTACCCCGGATCGCGACCTGCTCGCCATGCCCCTTGTTTTCCTCGTCTGCGATGGATTAGACACCCTGGCCGAGGTACTACTCAACGGGCGACGCTTGGGGCGGGCGGAGAATATGTTTCGCGAGTATCGCTGGGACATTCGGAGGGCGCTGCGCCCAGGGGAGAACGAGCTTCGCATACTCTTTCGCTCGCCTACACAGTACGCTGCTGAGCATAATAAAGTGCGCTCCATGCCCGATGTGAACAATCCCCTCCCCGGCGCGCCGTATCTGCGCAAAGCTCCGAGCCACTTCGGCTGGGACTGGGGGCCGCAGCTTCCCGCCGTTGGCCTCTGGCGCACTATTCGCCTGGAAGGGTACAGCACTGCCCGGCTGGACGACGTGGCGCTGCACCAGGAGCACAGCAACGGTAGAGTGACACTGAGCACGACTGCTACAGCCGAGATAGCTGTTGCCAAGATAACCGTTGGCGCGGCGAACGAGTGCACGCCGCTTCCGCCCTTGCACCTGAGCCTGAGCCTGATCTCCCCTGACGGCAGGGCGCAGTCAACAGGGGCACTGCTGGAAGGGGACCGCCAAAGGGTGAGCCTGACGGTGGACGAGCCACAGCTGTGGTGGCCGAACGACTATGGCGCGCAGCCGCTGTACCAGGTCGCTATCACGCTGGCAAGTGGGGAGACAGTCCTCGACGAGCGGAGATTCCAGGTGGGCCTGCGCACGGTCGAATTGCGCCAGGAGCCGGACGAATGGGGCCGCTCTTTCACCTTCGTCGTCAACGGGGTGCCGGTCTTTGCCAAAGGCTCGAACTGGATACCCGCCGACACTTTCCCAACGCGGGTAACGCACAAACAGCTCGACCATCTGCTAGCTTCGGCGACCGTTGCTCATCACAATATGATCCGTGCCTGGGGCGGCGGGTATTACGAAGATGATTATTTCTACGAGTTGTGTGATCGGTATGGCCTCCTGGTCTGGCAGGACTTCATCTTTGCCTGCGCTGGCTACCCTCTCGACGATGAGGAGTTTATCGAGAACGTAAGGAGTGAAGTCCTGTACAATGTTCGACGGTTGCGCCACCATGCCTCTCTCGCCATTTGGTGCGGCAACAACGAGATTGACACAGCGTGGGCCGATTGGGGCTGGAATACACCCGAACACGCGAACCTCATCAAGGCCTACCGGCGATTCTTTTACGAGCGCCTTCCAGAGTGGGTGCAGACCGAAGACCCGGACCGCCCCTACTGGCCCAGTTCGCCCTCCTCAGGCGCACCACTCCACGACCCCAACGGGGTTACGGCGGGCGACGTTCACCAGTGGGCCGTGTGGCATGCGAACAAAGCATTCAGCAACTACCGAGAGACCCCAGCCCGCTTTGTGAGCGAGTTTGGATTCGAGTCGCTGCCGAACCTCTCAACTATCGGGGCTTTCGCCGAGCCACCTGACTGGAATATAACTTCGTACGTCATGGAGTACCACCAGCGCAGCCCCGTAGGGAATGAGAAGATCGTCCTCTACCTGCTGAACAACTTCCGCCTACCCAAAGATTTTCCGAGCCTGATATATCTCAGCCAGTTGCTACAAGCTGAGGCCATGCGCTCCGGCGTAGAGCACTGGCGGCGGCACCCAGCGTGCAGCGGCGCGCTCTACTGGCAGCTAAACGATTGCTGGCCCGCGGTGTCGTGGTCTAGCATAGACTACTATGGCCGTTGGAAAGCTATGCACTACAGCAGCCGACGCTTCTTCTCACCGCTTCTCCTCTCCATCGAAGATAACGACACTGCTATGACTCTCTTTGTCACCAACGAGCGGCTGGAACCCTGGGCGGGCGAAGTCCATTGGTCCCTGGAAACGTTGAGTGGTGAGCGGCTCGATAGCGGGCAGGAGATGGTAAGCGCCGGTCCATTTTCCACCGCACACATAGCATCTCTGGACTTCAGAAGGCGCGTAACAGGAGAAAACCGTCGCGGGGTGATAGTGGTCTGCGAGCTGTGGCGGGAAGGTGAACAAATACAGCGCACCGTCGCCGCCTTCGCGCCGACCAAGCACATCAACCTGGGAGACCCCCATCTCGCCGTAGAGTTGACCCAGCGCGGTGAGGAGCTAGAAATCGAGTTGTGGGCAGGCTCGTTTGCCCGTTTCGTTGAATTGGCGTTGGATGGCGCCGATGTAATCTTCAGCGATAATTACTTCGACTTACCTGCAGGGCGCACAGCCCACATTTCCTGCCCCCTACCGGAAGGCTGGACGCTCACCCAGGCCAGGGGCGCTCTGAGGCTGCGCTCGGTCTTTGGTAGCTACTAAAATCTAAGGTCACTAACGTCACCAGCACAGAAATGGGTGCACGTTATCTGAGTGAGGTTGCGATTATGGCAGGTACTCATACCACGATAACTATCCAAGAGGCGGTTGGGCAGATGATGCTGGCGGCGTTTGAGGGGCAGGAGATGCCCCTTGAGGTTGAGGCGCTCCTGGGGCGGATACCGCTCGGCGGAGTGACGCTCTTCCGGCACACGAACGTGGGCAGTCCTGCCCAGGTACGCGAATTGACCACAGCCTTGCAGAAAGCCGCAGCGCAGTCGGGGCAATCCCCGCTCCTGATCGGAGCAGACCAGGAGGGGGGCACGCTCGTGGCGATGGCAGGCACCACTCCTTTTCCGGGCAATATGGCGCTCGGAGCGACGCGCTCGGAGGACCTTGCCCGCAGGGTAGGCAGAGCTATGGGCGTCGAGCTTGCCGCCATGGGCATAAACGTCAACTATGCACCCGTCTGTGATGTCAATGTCAACTCACGAAACCCCGTGATTGGCCCGCGATCTTTCGGGGAGAACCCGGCGCTGGTAGCTAAACTGGCAGCGGCTTTGGTGGAGGGGTTGCAGGAGGAGGGGGTCGCAGCTACCGCCAAGCACTTCCCCGGTCACGGTGACACATCTGGCGATTCGCACCACGCCCTGCCGGTGTTGCCCTTCAACAAGGCACGACTACGCAGCGTGGAACTGCCCCCTTTCGCAGCCGCGATAGATGCGGGTGTGCGGCTGGTAATGACAGCGCACATCGCGCTGCCAGCCCTCAATGATGGGCTGCCTGTGCCCTCTACCTTGAGCAGACCCGTCCTGCATGGCCTGCTCAGGCATGACCTCGGCTTTAAAGGCGTGATCGTTACCGACGCCCTCAACATGGGTGCGATCTCGCAAGGGCAGGGGCTTCTGGTGGATGCGATTGCCGCGTGCCATGCCGGTGCCGACCTGTTGATGCTGGCCGATAGCGGTTCTATACTGGAGAGCGTATACGCAGCGGTGCTACAAGCAGCACAGCGCGGCCTGCTAGCCCACGACGAGCTAATCTCGGCGGCCAACCGCATAGTGGAGCTAAAGGAGTGGATAGGCAGCAAGAGCGCGGAGCAGCCTGGCCTGGAAAGAGTGGCCTGCGAGGAGCACCAGGCGCTCGCATATAGAGTGGCGGCTGATGCAACTACGCTGGTGAGGGACCGAGACTGTTGTTTGCCGCTTCGCCTCTCCCAGCAGGAGAGGCTGCTTACTATCGTCCCACGCCCACGAAACCTCACCCCAGCGGACACTTCCGCCTACGATAAGCCTGCGCTGGGTGGTGCGCTCCGCCGCTACCACGAGCACGTTGATGAGATAACGGTGCCATTCGACCCCTCAGTAGAGGAGATCGCGGCCGCGGTAGCGCACTCGAAGGAGTATGACCTCGTGGTCGTGGGTACCATCAACGCAACCGAGCACCGGGGCCAGGCGGAAATCGTCCGCGAGCTGGTCAGCGCGGGGGTGCGCGTCATCGCGGTCGCGCTCAGGCTGCCGTATGACTTGCAGGTGTACCCCGAAGCGCCTGTATATGTGTGTACGTACAGCCTACAGCCGGCATCCCTGGACGCTCTGGCCGGTGCGTTATGGGGGCAGTTCCCTTTTCGTGGGCAGTTGCCGGTCACGGTAGTGGGCGCCTAGACATGTCTGCCCCTCTGTATATAAGAGCAGAGAGGGTCCTGGTACCCGAAGCTCTGCCGCAAAACTGGGCAACCGTCCTGGTCGAAGATGGGCTTATCACGGCAGTGCGGGCGGGTCAAGAGCCTGCTCCAGAGGGCGCGCGCCTGCTTGCCGGAGACGGGCTGCTGCTAGCTCCCGGCTTCATAGATTTGCAGATCAACGGCGGCTTTGGAGCAGACTTCACGGAGCAGCCGGAAGCGATATGGGAAGTGGGTGCGCGGTTGCCGCGGTATGGCGTAACTGCCTTCCTGCCGACGATCATATCCTCGCCCCTGGCAAGGGTCAGGAAGGCACAGGAGATTTTGTTGCAGGGGCCACCCGCCGGCTACAGGGGTGCTGTGCCCCTGGGGCTGCACCTGGAGGGGCCATTTCTCAACCCCAGAAAGCGAGGCGCGCACAACCCAGCCCACATGAGGCTGCCCAGCCTTGCGGATATAGAAGGCTGGTCGCCGGAGCGGGGGGTGCGGCTCGTGACGTTGGCTCCTGAGCTGCCGGGCGCCCTCGATGTAGCGCGGGCGCTGACCGAGCGCGGCGTGCTGGTAAGCGCGGGCCACTCAGCCGCTACCTGGGATGAGGGGCGCGCGGGCATAGACGCGGGAATACGCTACGGGACGCATCTGTTCAACGCTATGCCGCCACTCGGCCACCGAGAGCCTGCCCTCCCCGGCGCGCTCCTCCTGGATGACCATATAACTGTGGGAATCATAGCCGATGGTGTGCATCTACACCCGTCGGTCGTATCTCTTGTCTGGCGGCTCAAAGGCCCGCTGGGTGCGAACCTGGTAACTGACGCTATGTCGGCGCTCGGTATGCCGCCGGGTATGTACCGGCTTGGTGATAGCCAGGTCACCGTTGACGAGCAGAGGGCCCGGTTAAGCGACGGCACCCTGGCGGGGAGCATCCTCAGCCTGGACCAGGCGGCGCGCAATGTCGTGCTATTCACCGGCTGCTCGCCTTCCGAGGCTATCGCCTGCGTGACAAGGGTGCCGGCAGAACTGCTGAAGGGTGGGCACAAGCGCGGTTGCATCGCCACTGGGCTTAGGGCTGATATGGTCTTGCTCACCGCCGATCTGCACGTCTCGGCGACCATCGTCGGCGGGGATCTGGTCTACGAGCGGGCGACAGGGTTATGAATTGAGGTTCATGAAGGAGAGTCATGGCGCTAATAGATGAGATATACGAGCAGCCCGCCGTGCTGAAGTGCTGGCTGGAAACTCAGATGGAGAGCGCGAGGGATATAGCCCGGGCGATAGGCGCGCGAGACGTAGACTACGTTTTCCTGGCGGCGCGGGGCAGTTCGGATCACGCGGGGGTATACGCTCAGTATCTGCTCGGTTCACATAACCACCTGCCGGTGGCCCTCGCCGCCCCTTCCCTCTTCACCATGTATGAGGAAGCGCCCCGGCTGCGTAATGCTCTGGTAATCGGTATATCACAGTCGGGTCAATCGCCCGACATCGTCAGTGTGATAGCAGAAGGCAGGCGGCAGGGCGCGCTCACGGTGGCCCTGACCAACTTCCCCGACGCCCCGATCGCACAGGCAGCCGAGATGGTGCTCGACATCCACGCAGGCCCAGAGCGGGCTGTAGCTGCCACCAAGACTTATACAGCCCAGTTGCTGGCGATAGCGGCCTTGTCTGTGGCGCTAGGGGGCAGCAAAGCGGAAGATGTTGAGATGCTGTCACAGGTGCCCGCCGCCGTAGAGAAGGCACTGGCGATCGAGCCTGACGCAGAGAAGAGCGCCAGGGCGCATAGCTCTCTCAGGCGCTGTGTGCTGCTGGGACGCGGGTACAACTACGCTACGGCACAAGAATGGGCGCTCAAGCTGAAAGAGATGGCTTACATCTTTACCGATGTCTACTCCACGGCAGATTTCCAGCATGGGCCGATTGCCATTATAGAGCAAGGCTTCCCAGTGCTGGCCGTTGCCCCCGACGGCGCTGTCTTCGAGGGTGAAGTTGAGCTACTCCAGCAACTGAGGGACGACTACGGCGCTGAACTCATCGTGATCTCAGATGATGCGTCAGCGCTGGAGATTGCCCACTATCCCTTGCTACTGCCAGGCGGCCTGCCTGAATGGCTGACGCCAATCCCCGCAACGGTACTCACCCAGCTATTTTGCTACCACCTCACACGATGTAAAGGCTACAGTACCGAAGTGTCGAGAACACTGCGCAAGATTACCCTAACTCACTGAGGCTGGGTGTGACCCTTACCCGCCCGCTCAGGCGCGAGTGAGCTGGCGGGCCTGCGGCGTGTTGGCCGTTATCCACTGCTCACTGTGCATCATAGCACGAGGAGGGACTATGAACAATCTTTCACCCACCTCACCCCACCAACCCTGCGATCACCACGCCCAGGTAGCAAGCAAAAAGTGCGCCCAACAAGCTCGCCACCGAGTTTATGATGGCGGGCAGCCAGTCCCCCCTCTGCATGAGGGTTATAGTCTCAT
>DAHVFG010000028.1:0-27350 GCA_027317125.1 Chloroflexota bacterium
CCCTTGAACTCCTCGTACACCACATCGTCCATGCGCGAGCCTGTGTCCACCAGGCAGGTGGCGATGATCGTCAGCGAGCCTCCATCCTCTATGTTGCGAGCCGCACCGAAGAACTTCTTGGGCGGGTAGAGGGCGATAGGGTCCATACCGCCCGAAAGGGTACGGCCCGAAGGGGGCATCAAGAGGTTGTATGCACGCGCCAGCCTGGTTATCGAGTCGAGGAGTATCACGACGTGCCTCCCCGCTTCCACCAGCCTCTTGGCGCGTTCTAATGTCATCTCAGCCACTTTTGCGTGGTCTTCCACCGGCTCGTCGAAGGTTGAGGCGATTACCTCACCCTTTATGGAGCGCGTCATGTCGGTCACTTCTTCGGGGCGCTCGCCTATGAGCGCTACCATCAGGTAGACGTCATTACCATAGTTGGTAGCTACCCCGTTGGCGATTGCCTTGAGGAGCATCGTCTTGCCCGCTTTGGGGGGTGAAACGATAAGCCCGCGCTGCCCCCTGCCGATTGGCGCGACCAGATTTAGCAGCCTTGTGGGCAGCACCTGCTGGGTGGTTTCAAGATTTAGCATTTGCTTGGGGAAAACAGGCGTCAGGTCGGAGAAGTGTGGCCTCTTTTTGGCGGTTTCCGCGTCCTGGCCGTTCACTGCTTCAACCCTGAGGAGGCTGAAGTACTTCTCGCCCTCCTTGGGGGTCCTTACCTGGCCTACCACTTCATCACCTGTACGCAAACCGAAGCGGCGTATCTGGCTCTGGCTGACGTAGATGTCATTAGGCCCTGGCAAGTAGCTGCTCAATCGGAGGAAACCGAAGCCGTCGTCCATGATCTCAAGTATGCCCTTCTTGAAGATGTTGCCCTGTTGTTCTGTCTGGGCTTGCAGGATGCGGAATGCGAGGTCCTGCTTTTTAAGGCGGCTGTAGCCTGAGATGTCAAGCTCCCTGGCCATCTCCTGGAGATCATCCAGGTTCTTCGATTCTAATTCAGCAAGAGTGAGAGCTACACGCCCATCCGATAGCCCCGGCAGCCCCGGTAGCCCCGGCTGCTCTTTGTTGCCGTTGCCGTTGCCGACGTTGCCTCCGCTACCGACGTTGCCGACGTTACCGCTCAGCCTGTCACCCCTGTCGCCTCGTTCGCCGCGATCCTGCCTCTCGCCTCTGTCGGCTCGTTCCTGGCGGCGCACAGGCCTGGAGTTGTAGCCCTCGCGTGTATTGCCTCTTCTTTCGTTTCTTTCCATTCTATCTGTTCTGTCCATACTATGACTCAACTATCTGGGCCAGCTTGGCCTCATGATGAAAACTTCTCATATATCGTATCGTGCCGCTCTTGGAGCGCATCACTACTGACTCGGTGGTTGCGCCCTCGGAGCTGTAGTGCACGCCTCTCAGCAGATCGCCATCGGTGATGCCGGTGGCGGCGAAAAAGACATCATCGCTCTTCACGAGATCGTCTATCGTCAGCACGGCATCGGGGTCTACATTGGCGGCCTCGGCGCTGCGCCGCTCATTCTCGTCGCGGAAGTAGAGCTTGCACTGCAAGTCGCCGCCCATAGCCTTGAGGGCGCATGCCGCCACTACTGCTTCAGGCGCACCCCCTATCCCCATCAACATATCCACTCCGGTGTTTTCGTCAGCCGCTGTGATCGCCCCCGCCACATCGCCATCAGGGATCAGACGTACGCGTGCGCCTGTAGCCCTTATATCTTTGATCAGCTGCTCGTGCCGGGGCCTGTCGAGCACCATTACAGTGAGATTGCCTTGATCTCTGTTCAGGGCTTTACAGACGGTGGCAACATTTTCCGCCGCCGACTTGCGCACATCAATAACCCCTTTGGCTTTCGGCCCCACAGCTATCTTGCTCATGTAGTAGACGCCAGGCGGCGCGCCATACATCGTGCCGCGCCCAGCGAGCGCCACCACCGCAACCGCCCCTGGCATGCCGAGGGCCAGAAGGCGTGTGCCGTCGATAGGGTCTACAGCTATATCTACCTTGGGGGGATGGCCGTTGCCTATCTCTTCTCCCACGTAGAGCATCGGCGCTTCGTCTTTTTCTCCCTCTCCTATCACCACTACGCCGTCCATTTCGATCCGGGAGAGCATACGGCGCATGGCGTTGACGGCCAGCTCGTCGGCCCCATTCTTGTCACCCCGGCCCATCCAGCGCCCCGCTGCGATTGCGGCAGCCTCAGTGACTCTTACAAGTTCGAGCGCGAGATTGCGTTGCATCTCCTCAGGCATATCTTCTATTTTTCTCCTCTTTGTCTGTAAGATATATATTTCGGGTAATAAGTAGAGGCTCATTGTTGAGTAGCTACAAAGAAGCAGGTAGAGCTAAGTGTATATGGGGTGACTGTACGCTCTCAGATCAGGGAAGCCTCAAAGTTTAGCTGGGATCAGGCTCATACGCGCTATACCGCGAGGTTGCGTTGTGCTGTTGAGCGCGAGAAAGTTTTCAGGCAAGTTGGCTCAGGTGATAGCCCTATTGTTGAGGCTCAGGGGGGCCAGGGAGATAGCACCCGTTGAGCTACAGCATGTCATCTATAAAGAGCACGGCTGGTGCGTAGCAAGGAAAGAGCATGGACCTTCATAGTCAAAACAGTGGCGGGGGCGGGGAGATAGGGATTCGAACCCTAGAAGCAGCTTAAACGACCGCTTAACCGCTTAGCAGGCGGCCCCATTCGACCTCTCTGGCATCTCCCCATGGCATAGCCGAACGTAGCCAAGTGTGCTGGCTACGTAATTATAGCACACGCATTTGCGTAATGCAAGTGTGGAAAAGTGTGTGTAAGCGTTCAGATTTAGAGTAGAACAAAGTTCAAGGGGTAACTGTGCGGGTGTTGCACCGCTCTCCTTTACACTCAGCATGACTAAAGCCCCCTCTCCCATGAAGGGGGTGGGGCATGGGGTGAGAGGGGGCACCCCTGTAATCCTGTCAGGGGCCTGGCCCCTGCACCCCAACTGTGAACATTTACCGTCGGCGCTTGTGCTAACCGGGATAATTGCATCTGAATGGGGCAAGAACGGAAGGCAAAGCCCGCGAGACGTTTACAAGGTTTACAGCGCACGGCACAGAAAATATAAGCTCAGATAGTACCCTCCGGTCATCAATCGCGGCAACAGATGAAGCTAAAAAAGATATAGGACGGCATACTAATTGCTCATCCTGGAGCTATAACCCCAATAGGAGGGCATATGGACGACACTTACGGCGAGTTTCAGGGCACTGAACTCGACCCAGCTTTCGATTTTGAAGGTGACCAGCAAAACGACCTCATACCGATCCTGGGTTTCTCGGCGGCTTTGGCGGCTGTGGTCGGCGCTATCCTTGTGCTGGTTGGCCGTACGCGTAAAGCTACGCCGCAAGAGCGCGCACAGGAGATAGCACAGGAGATGCTGGACCGAGCGAGCAAAGAGGGAAAGAAAGGGGCTAAGGCTATGACAAGGGCCGCGAAGGCTGCAAAGCTTGGCGATCTCCTTGATGAGGCGCTAAATAGAGCGCGTGATGCGGCAGACAGCGTTGACGTAGGAGATATAGCGAGCAGTGTGAATAAACGCGCTCGCCAAGCTGCTAAAGATATGGACCTCTCTTCCCTGCTCGGGGACGCCACCGAGAAAGCACGCCAGGCAGCGAGCAACGTAGACAGCAAAGGCCTCAAGAAAGCTGCCCATAATGTACGCAAGCAGGCGGAAAGCGCCGCCTCCAACGTTTCAACTGTAGCAGGAGGTCTGGACACAAGTAATCCTGAGAAGCTGCTCGACAGCCTTAAAGAAAAGTTAGTTCAGGCCATAGATGCTGTTCGCTCAGACCTTGCGCCTAAGGCGATGGACGCCCTCCAGGGCGATCTGCTTCCTGCTGCTCAAGATGCAGCCGGAGCAGTAGCACGGCGCGTCAAAGAAGATGTGGTGCCCGCCGCCCAGGACGCTGTAGGTAAGTTGCGAGAAGATGTGATTCCTGCCGCCCAGGAGCGAGCCGGCAAGCTGGCAGACGACTACGAGGTCGGTCCGAAGGCGCAGAAAGCGGCCTCCTCTGCCAGGAAGCAGGCAAGCTCGCTCTCTGGTGTGATGCAAGGCCTAGCCATGTCTGTGGTTGACAAGATCCTTCAGGACTTCCTTCCCGAAGCGAAGAAGGCAGGTGGCAAAGCCGTTCAGAGCGCCCGCGAAGATGTAATACCTGCTGCTGCCCAGACTGCTGGAGATGCCGCCCAGCGTATGAGAGAAGATGTGCTGCCGAAGGTGAGCGAGGCCGCGTCTCAGGCTCCTGATCTCCTCGCCGACTTGCTGAAGACGGCGCGTGAGAAGGTAGAACAAGCGCTGGATACCGTTGGCCCCGTGGCCGCCGATGCACTCGATATTGGCAAAAGCCGCGCCGCCGATGCCGCCGAGTTCGGCAAGCACCGCGCTCAGAATGTAGCGGGCAACGTGCGCGACACACGTGATGGGGTGGGTGGTGCGCTATCAAACGCTGGAAAGGGTGTCGGTAATGCAGTAGGCGGGGCGGTCAGCGCGACCACCTACGCCACTCGCGAGACGACAGGCGTGCTCTTTTGGCTGGCGATGCTTGGCGGTATGATACTCTTGATCTTCGTTCCTGAGCGCGACAAACAGAGCGAAATATGGAACAACATAACGCAGTTCCTGGGTGAAGTGCGTGAAATGTGGCGTGACCTCCAGGGTTCTGAATACCAGCTTGAGGCCCCAGGCGACAACAGCACCGACACAACGCAGTAAGAGAGTAAGCCCCTCCCCAGAAAGAGGGGCTTTTCGTTGGGGTTTGGACGCGGGAAACGCTTCACGCGTCCCTTTTGTGCAGACGGCCATATTCCGTTATAATCTAAATGATAGTGACCTTCACTATTATAGCGTGGAGTAGTGCGCATGTTTAACTGGCTCAAGCGTAAAGAGCAATCTAAAAGTGAAGAGGAAGTTCAGGAGCAGCAGGAGAAGGTAGAGGAGGGCCTACAACGTACACGCCGTGGCTTCTTCCAGCAGATCGTCTCCCTCTTTGAAGTAGATGAGATAACCGAGGATATATGGGAGGAGCTTGAGACCCTGCTTATCCAGGGTGACGTTGGAGTAGACACCACTGTTGTTGTGCTCGACCGCCTGAAGAAGCGCGTAGAGCTGGACCGCCTGAAGAAACCCTCAGCCGTATACCAGGCTCTGCAAGATGAGCTTGTGGCGGTGCTTCTCCAACCTGAAGAGGAGCTACGCGCCCGCAACGAGGCTACAGTGCCGGAGGAAGCAGTTGAGCAAGGGCCTTATGTGGTGCTGGTGGTTGGGGTGAATGGAGTCGGCAAAACCACCACAATCGCCAAGCTAACAAAGTTCTACCGCGATCAGGATAAGAGCGTTATCATAGCTGCGGGCGACACTTTTCGAGCCGCGGCCATTGACCAGCTTGAAATATGGGGCCAGAGGGTTGGTGCGCCTGTTATACGGCACGAGCCGGGGGCCGATCCCGGCGCTGTGGTCTTCGACGCGGTGGAATCGGCGCGCGCCCGCAATGCTGACGTGTTGATTATAGACACGGCTGGGCGTTTGCATACCAAAATAAACCTGATGGAGGAGCTTCGCAAAGTGCGGCGCATCATCTCCAAGCAGTTGCCGGGCGCACCCCACGAGACTTTGCTTGTGCTGGATGCCACAACGGGTCAGAACGGTCTCACCCAGGCTAAGGCCTTCACCGAGGTAGCCGAAGTAACAGATGTGGCAGTAGCCAAACTGGATGGCACCGCGAAAGGCGGCATAGTCTTCGCCATAGCCAGAGAGCTAAAGCTCCCGATCCGCTATATAGGCACAGGCGAAAAGATCACCGACCTGGCGGAGTTCGACGCCCGGCAGTTCGTGCAGGCGTTATTTGCGTGAAACCTGAAAGGTGAGAGATGCTGTGGAGAGTAACTCTAACCTCAACCCGTTACACAATGTGCATTACTCATCGCGTTTCACGCTTCACGCTTCAATCTCAACATATCGAAATCAAAGCATAGGCCAGCTAACAAATCAGAATAACAAAGTAAGAGGACAAGACTCATGTTTGAAAGTCTTTCGGACCGGCTCAACGGCGCTTTTACCCGCCTGCAAGGAAAAGGGCGCATAGACGAGCAAGATATAGACGAGGCTATGAAAGAGGTGCGGCGTGCGCTTCTTGAGGCTGACGTCAACTTCAAAGTAGTAAAAACCTTCGTTGAGAAGGTGCGCGAGCGCGCCATGGGCCAGGAGGTGCTGAAAAGCATATCTCCTGCCGAGCAGGTGGTAGGCATTGTTCACCAGCAGCTTATCGAGTTGTTGGGCGAGCCTTCACGCCTTGAGTTGTCGAAGACGCCGCCCACTGTTGTGATGATGGTAGGCCTGCAAGGCTCAGGCAAAACCACCACAGCTTCCAAGCTGGCGCTTCAGCTGCGCCGCGCAGGGCAAAGCCCCCTGATGGTAGCCGCCGACGTTTATCGCCCGGCGGCTGTACACCAGTTGCAGACCCTCGGTAAGCAGCTAGGTGTGCCCGTCTACGCCGAACCTCCCGGCTCCGAGCCCCTTGCTATAGTGACCAACGGTATAAACCAGGCGCGCATGAATAACAACAGCGTGGTGATCCTGGACACCGCCGGGCGCCTTCATATTGATGAAGTGATGATGCAAGAGGTGGCGACCATCAAGGAGCGTGTGCACCCCACAGAAGTGCTCCTTGTGGTGGACGCTATGACAGGGCAGGATGCCGTTCGCGCTGCATCCGAGTTCAACGAAAGGGTGGGGGTCACAGGCCTGATACTCACCAAGATGGACGGCGACACGCGTGGTGGTGCTGCGCTCTCTGTGCGCGAAGTGACGGGTGTGCCTATCAAATTCATCGGCACAGGCGAGAAGACAGATGCGCTTGAGCCTTTCTATCCTGACCGGCTTGCCTCGCGCATACTGGGGATGGGCGACGTCCTCACCCTTATCGAGAAGGCGCAGGCCGAGTACGATGTGGATCAGGCCAAAGCGATGGAGAAGAAGCTGCGCACAGCTACCTTCGACCTTGATGACTTTCTCAACCAGCTTCAGCAGGTGAAGAAGCTAGGCCCACTTGAGCAGGTTATGCAGATGATCCCAGGGATGGGCCAGGCGATGCGCCAGCAGAAGGTTGATATAAAAGAGGACGACTTGAAGCACATTGAGGCTATCATTCGCTCGATGACACAAATGGAGCGCCACCGCCCGGAGATTATAGATAGCAGCCGCAGACGCCGCATAGCCAGGGGGAGTGGCAGCACCACCCAGGATGTAAACGCTCTCCTCAACCAGTTCAAGCAGATGCAGAAGATGATGAAGATGCTAACAGGTGGTGGTGGCGGCGGCATAAAGGGCAAAGGCCGCAAGCGTGGCCTCGGCAACATGGGCCAGTGGATGCAGTGAGGCATAAGGCGTAGGGCATCAAGGATGAAGATGCTATCCTCAATTCTTACGCACTACTCGCTATGATTCATAGCCGAGCCTCGCTTCCAGGTTGCTCTTGACCAGGGGCCATTCATCATCGGTGATGCTGAAAAAAGCTGTGTCTCGAACGTAACCATCGGGGAGGATAAGGTGCTTGCGAAGTACCCCTTCTCCTTTTGCGCCCAGCTTGATTATAGCGCGTTGGCTGTGCAGGTTGCGCCCGTCGGTCTTTAGCTGGACCCTTATCGCGCCTAGCTCCTCGAAAGCTAGGCGCAACAGCAAGTACTTGCTCTCAGGATTGACCTGTGTCCCCTGGTGGGCAATCGCGTACCATGTATAGCCGATCTCAAGCCCTCGATGTGCAGGGCGTATGTCCAGGTAGGAAGTGGTGCCAATTGCCTTACCTGTCGCTCGTAACACTACAGCAAAAGGTATCCTTCCAGGCGTAGACAGCGCCTCCTCGATATATCTCTCAAAACCTTCGGTGGTCCACTCATCCAGCACGGCGATTGCGTAGCGAAACAACTCCGGGTCTGCCACCGCCAGTAAATCGGCGGCATGCTCGCGGCTGAGTGGCTCAAGCCTCACAACCCTTCCTTCCAGTACCAGCGCTTTTACCTCCACTCTCCCTCTCCGCCCTCCATGCAGTCAATTCAAGCGAGCAACAAAAGGCCAACGCGTTTGTGCGCTCACAACGGCTGGCCTTGCGCAGGAGCCGGAGCCGTGCCAAGGAGGTACTTTGCTGTTCTGTTAGCCTGCACCAGATAAATGAAGGCCGCCAGCGAGAGAATATGCACCGCAAGCGTCGCCGTTGAAGCCACAGGCGCGCGGAAGGAGTAAATCGAGTTCCAGTCGCCCACGAAGCCGGGGTCCAGGCTCATCAAGGGATAGGCTATGAGGGTCTGCACGAGTTCCAGCAGGCCGAGCTGCATAAGAATTACACGCCGCACCGGCTTTGCATTCCGAAGGTACATGGCCGCAGCGATGGAAGCGATACCCAGGGCATAACTGGCAAAGTTGCCTGCCAGGGAGACGTACCACTCCAGGAGCGCGCTTTGTGACGAGGGGACATATTCTACATATCCCCAGAAGAGGAAGTAGTGTAGGCCCAGCACCTGGCTGCTCGTGCTCCATGCCGCCAGTATGTGCCCGAGCTCATGTAGCAGCACGCCTACAGGCACAAGGATGAAGAAAGCTACTCCTCCTGCCAACTGGCGCGTCCTGGCCGAAAGCTCGCCTGCGCGGAACTCGCCCCAGTGCTGGCGCAACTGGTAAAGAGTAACACCCGCCCCCAGGAGGAAAATCCAGCCAAAGGACGAAATGGCGCCCCCTATGCCCCCCAACTACGCCTGCCCCTCGCCAGGGATTACCACTTCATACACCATCGTGCTTCCCTGCATGCTGCCGCGCGCCTGAGCGCCCTGCATCGTGCCCTCCCCGGCAGGGTGCCCGCCCCCGGTTGGAGGCTGCGTGCCCGCGTGGGCCTGCCCGTGCGCCTGGCTGCTCATCCAGCTCTCAAGGGCTTCTTTGCTAGCCCACCGGGTCACCGAAATGTACTCACCATCTCCCTTGAGCAACTCAAAACCCCGAAAGCCAGGTTGGTTATCAACTAACCCGGCGCGATTCTTGAAACGCGCCGCGAGACGCTCGCCTTCCTGCTCTGATCCGACAGGTATACGCACCATTACAACTATCATGATAACCCTCCACTTGTCCTCAATAAAGTAATGGTGAATTATAACACAGGGCACGGGCTGTGCTGGTGTGAAGTATATAGAGTGGTTGCATGTATGGTACGGTGAGGTACGATGTGACAGACAGAACGCAACAAAAGCGGGCAAAGTGCAACCCGGCAAGCCCTGGCTGCGTATATAGGGTGTTGGCAAAAGGACGGTAAGTGGGGAGCATGAAAGATGAGCTTTATCAGAAATACAAGAGCGAGTACGCGGCCCGCGCCGCCGGATGTGCAAGAAACTGCGGGTGGCGGGCCGCTCACCACGCCTAATAGCGCCTCAACGTACAGCTATAATGCCCGGCGCGTGCCCGGCAGAACCAGGATCGAGAAGATAGGGTTCTGGGTCATTGTCGTCGCGGCCCTCGCGCTGTTGCTGCTGTTGCTGGGAGTGATCTTGCCTCCGCTTGTGGGCGGCATTATCAATGGCCTTTACCTCGGCGTATTCGTGGGCGGGCTGACGGCGCTGAACTTGCCGCGGCCTTCGGGGTGGGCAAACTCTGTGCTGGGGCGGCGCATCTTCCCTGTGCTGCGTGCGTCAGATGGAGACATTTGGCGATTGGCGGGTACCAATGCCGCCCTTACATTTGTCTTTGCCTTCTTCTACCACGTGGTGGCAGTAATCCTGGGGCCTTTCTTCGCGGGCCTGGTTGTTTTCGGTGGGCTGATAGCCGCAGGTGTCTTCTACAACCGCGCTAGAAAAGTAGTAATCAAGCCTTAGCCTTAGTGGGAATTACAACGGGGAAGGCACTCACAGAGCTTACAGCCCTTGAATGAGCGCGAGCAGATCAGCGCCATACCTCTCAAGATTGTTGCGGCCCACGCCTTTGAGCACGAGCAGGTCATCCTGGCTCTGGGCGTTGCTTTTTGCTATAGCCCAGAGCGTCTTGTCGTGGAAGATCACATAGGGCGGAAGGTTGATACGGTTGGCGACAACTCTGCGCCAGGCGCGCAGCCGCTCGAAGAGGTCGGCCTCTTCGGGTGTAGGCGGCCTGTCGTCCTCCGCCGCTTGCGTCGCCAGCTTGAATGCTCTATCAGGCCCTTGCGTGCGTGATTGCTCACGCTCCTCGAAGGGGCTGCGCTCTTTAGGTTTTGCCTGCTTCTTTGCCTTCAGCGTTACCGTGCCCGTCGGCACTCTGTCGAAACCACCGGGAGTAACCTGGAGCAGCTTGTAGCCAGCTTCCTCGTAGAATTGCAGGTATCCACTCTCTACCAACTCATCTATGGCTCGCTCGATGGCACTTGCCGCCACTGCTGCGAGTGCGCCGAAGTGCTTAACTCTGTCACCCTTGATATTGCTGGCCGCTGAGCCTCTCAAAGCTCGTACCAGGCTCGGCTTGCCCGCGCTGTAAGGGAAACTCGCCAGGCACTCGATGATCACGCGGCCCGGGTTCTCCGGCAGATCAGGCACCTGGGTTTGCCGGACTACTGATCTGTCGGCAGGAGGGGAGCAGTGGTCGCAGCTCAGCTCGCACTCATCAAGTTTCTCCCCCAGGTGAGCGGCCAGCATCTGGTGCCTGCATCTATCGGCGGAGGCATAATCAAGCATCTGGCTGATCTGGCGCTGCTGGGCTATGTCTTGCTGCTGGAGCAGGCTGTTGATTAGGTTAGATAACTCTTTTGGCGCGGGTAGCCGCTCGATCACCGGGTCACGTTTTTCGCTCCTGTAGATAATCCAACCGCGCTGCGCCCAATCGAGGAGGCGTACTTCCATCTCTGTGGGGTCTATACCGAGTTCGCTCGCCAGCGTCGCCATGTTGTGCCTTGCACGCTGGGGCGATATGGCCGCTACCCTTCGCATTGCACCGAACTCAGGATCACCTTCCATAGTGCCTTCGGGTGTGAGGGCGATGCTGACGGTTCGCGGCGCGTCAGGGTGGCGCACCAACAGGCCCACTCGCTCCAGCAGGCTCAACCCCACGCGCACCGGTGTGCTGCCCATCTCTTTACCCAGAGTTGCACGTGCGCCGCGCTCCACCTCTTCCAGATTGACGAATGCTGTTTTGCCCGCGGGTACCTGCCGCGCAACCTCTTTATAGATAGCTCGAAGTTCCTCGACCTTTATCTGCTCCTGGCGCTTCCAACGGCTGATATTGCTCTTGTCGCCTTGCGTAATGAAAAGGACGCAGCGCGCACGGCGACCGTCTCGCCCGGCTCTGCCCGACTCCTGCACATAACCTTCCAGCGAGTCCGGCGGGCTGAAATGCACTATAAAGCGCACATTCCCCTTGTCTATCCCCATACCGAAGGCGATAGTTGCCACAATCACGCGCACGCGGTCGAGCATGAAGTTTTCCTGCGCTCGTGTTCTTTCTTCTGCTTCCATCCCTGCGTGGTAATGACCAGCTTGCACGCCTGAGCGTCGCAGGAGCGCTGCTAGCTGCTCGCACGTTTCACGGCTGCGCGCATAAATTACTCCTGGGCCTTTCTCCGTCTGGCATATCTCAAGGAGCCGCTTCATCTTCTGCTCTTTGTCGGCAAGCTCTTCCACTTCGTAGTAGAGGTTGGGCCTGAAAATGCTCGCGACCACCGGCTTCAGCTTTCTACCAAGTTGGCTGGCAATCTCGGCTCGCATCTGCGGCGTGGCAGTTGCGGTTAGCGCGAGCAACGTTGGGTGCCCCATTACGGGGAGGCATTTGCCGATGAAAAGATAATCGGGGCGAAAATCATGACCCCAGGTGGAGACACAGTGGGCTTCGTCCACTACGAGCAGCGAGATTCTGGCATAGCGCAGGGCCTGCACAAAAGGCTGCTGGCGCAGACGTTCAGGGGCGGCGTAAACCAGCTTGTACTTGCCCGCTACGATCTCCGACATTCGCTGCGCCAGCTCGCTCGCATCGAGGCTAGAGTTTACGAAGGTGGTGCGCTCGTACACGTCCCCCGGCAGAGAGTCGTACTGGTCCTTCATCAAAGCGATTAGAGGGGATATGACGAGCGTTACGCCTGGAAGGAGCATCGAGGGCAGCTGGTAGCAGAGCGATTTACCCGCGCCAGTGGGCATGACAGCCATCGTGTCAGTCCTTGCTAACACCTGGGATATGACTTCTTCCTGCTTGCCGTTAAATTGTTCGTAGCCGAAGAGCCGGAAAAGCTCGCCTGCTAAATCTATCTCTTGAGTTCGTTCGTGGCTGTCCTGCAAAATAGTTGACATAACATTCCACCCTGCGTCGGTTGATGCCGCTGCAAACACTGCAACTATGGCTAAAGTGTACCACATTTGCGGCAGGCGGCGCTGCAAATGCACGGATGGAGGGAACATCACCAGTAGCCAACAGTACACAAAGATGAGGCTGGCGCCCTCTATGCACAGTCCCCATTACACGCCAGCCTTGACCGACTCTGTGAATATTGTTACAATGTAGCTAAGCCAACTGACCTGTCTTTGCGCCTATGCGAAGTGCGGGTGACGAAACGATGAGTGTTTCTAGCACCAAATCTTTAGAGGATTCACAGCTGAATGGCCCTGTTTTGCTTGCCGCTCGCGGGCAGAGGGTGCCCCCCGTGAACCCCGATGCGTCGTTGAAGGGTGCTGACAAAGCGCGGTATGTTAGCGGCATGTTTGGCCGTATCGCACGTCGTTACGACTTGATGAATGTGCTGATGAGCTTCGGCCAGGACGCTTCATGGCGGCGGTATACAGTGCGTCGAGCAGCGCCCAAGCCTGGGGACCTTGCCCTCGACGTGGCGACGGGCACCGGGCGCATAGCCCAGGGGCTTGCCCAGGCGGGCGCAAGGGCTGTCGGCATAGATTTTTCGTTGCCGATGATGCTGCAAGGGCGGCGCGCAGGTGTAGGTAAAGGCCAGCAGCTATACTTCGCGGGCGCGGATGCGCTGCGTCTTCCCTTCGCGGATGCCACCTTTGACTGTGTAACAACAGGTTTCGCCATGCGTAATGTGGTTGATATAGAAGGCGCTTTCCGCGAAATGGCGCGGGTGGTCAAGCCCGGTGGCCGGGTGGTCTGCCTGGAAGTAGGGAGGCCTGGCCTCCCTATCACGCGCCTCTTGCACCGCATTTACACTCGCAAGGTAGTGCCTCTGATAGGCAGGATTGTGGCAGGAGATGCTGATGCCTACACTTATCTGCCCAGCTCGATGGGTAGATTCCCGCCCCCCGACGAGCTTGCAGCTATAATGAGAGCAGCCGGGTTGCGTAACGTGCGGTATAAGCAATTCACCTTTGGGGCGGCTGCGGTTCACTGTGGCGTCAGATAGTTAGATGCTCATGGCATTGAGAGAATAAAAAATGCAACGACATTCTTCCGGGGCCTTCGCGGAAATGCGCGTAAACGCTGAAGATTCGATTCCCAGCTCCGCTCTTCGCGCTGACGAGGGCGAGATACCTGACATAGTCATACGCAGGCTGCCGATTTACGCACGCAGCCTCAAGTACCTGGCAGAAGAAGGGGTCGAGACGGTCTCCTCAGGCGAGCTTGGCAACCGCCTCGGGGTGAGCGCGGCGCAGATAAGGCGCGATCTTTCCTACTTTGGCGAGTTCGGCAAGCAGGGTAAAGGCTATAATGTAGACTTCCTGCTGTCACAGGTCAACGCCATACTTGGAATTGATAAGGAGTGGCCGGTGGCGATTATCGGTTTCGGCCACCTGGGCCGCGCTTTGCTCCACTACGATGCCCTCAAAGCGCAGGGTTTCCGCATCCAGGCCCTATTTGATCACAATCCTGAGAAGGTGGGCCAGAAGGTAGATAATCTGGTGATCCACTCTATGGATGAGCTACCCGCGCTGCTTCGCGAGCAGAAGATAAAGATGGCTATACTGGCGGTGCCCGCAGGCGGCGCTCAGGAAGCGGCAGACGCATTGATTGACGCCGGAGTGCGCGCCATCCTCAACTATGCGCCGATAATCGTGCAAGTGCCACCTTACGCCCGTATACGCCACATAGACCCACTTGTCGCGCTGCAAAGCATGACCTATTACCTTTATAACGACGAAGAAGGTCCACAGGCAGGGATTGGCCGCAATGGTCGGGAATACCGCGCAAGGTCGGGCAAGCTCGATTAGCCCTCCTCGCTATCGCTTTGAGCGAGTCCATAGTACTCACGCGCTTCAGCTACAGCAAAAAGTGAGCCTGTAACCAGCACTACCGCCCCTTCGCCGTTTTTATCTGCCGCTCGCGGCTCCGCCGCTATCCTCTCGGCTGTTTCTAGTGCAGCCGGAAGCTCGTCTACAACCTCAACGTTCAGCCCTCGCGCGCGGGCTATCTTCGCAAGCTCCTGCGGGTCGGCCGCCCGTGCGTGCTTCGATTTCGTGGTAATCACCTTCTCGATGGGCGGGCCGAAGACGTTGCTCGTGCTTGCCCCTATCTCTGCCACTATGCCTGCGAGGTCCTTATCTCTGGAAGTTGCCAGCACAAGCACTACGCTGCGCCCGTAAAACAGGTCGTGCATAGCTTGCATCAGCTTGGAGATAGAATCGGCGTTATGAGCGCCATCCACCACCACCACCGGATCGCGATTAACTATCTCAAATCTGCCAGGCCAACGTGTATTGGCGAAGCCTTGCTGTATAGCCGTTGGGCTTATCTCCAGCCCCTGGCCACTGAGAGTTCGGAGAGCAGCAAGCGCCACTGCGGCATTTACCTGCTGGTGGCTCCCCAGCAGAGGGAGCCTGACGCGCAGCCGTCCCGCAGGCTCGTTCCCCAGCGCTTCAAACGCGATTGTAAAAGCCTGATAAATAGGTATTGCGTCATCATTGGAGATCACCTCGGCAAGGTGAGCCGTGCTAACGTAAACGTTGTTGCCCACAATAGTCAGGCGGGCATGATTGCCGATTGCTGCTCTCTTGAGCACGGACATGGCTTCTGCGCTTTGTGGCGCGCTGATTACGCGCCCGCCTGGCTTGATTATCCCTGCTTTCTCGGCTGCTATCTCCTCTATGGTATCCCCCAGGACCTGCATGTGGTCCATGCTGATGGCGGTTATGACTGATACCAGGGGCCGGGTGACGTTCACAGCGTCGAGCCTGCCGCCAAGCCCCACTTCGAGCACTGCTATTTGCACCCCCACTTCCTCGAAGTAGAGAAAAGCGAGGGCGGTTATAAGCTCATAAGTGCTTGGCAGCAGGGAAGGCTCTCCGAGGTCTCTGACCTTATCAGCAGCGCCACGCAACTGCTCGGTGATGCGCCCTACGGCTTCAGGAGGGATCATCTGGCCGTTGACCTGTATGCGCTCGCGCAAGGTATGCAGGTGTGGCGAAGTGTAAAGCCCTGTCTTGTAGCCTGCTTCTACCAGCGTCTGAGCCATCATAGCGGCGACAGAACCCTTGCCTTTGGTGCCCGCTATCACAACGCTCTTGAAGCTATCATAGGGCGTGCCGAGCAGCCGCATCAACAATTGCACACGCTCAAGGCCGTCCATGTGGCGGGTGTAATTCACCCCCGGCAATTGCTCGTAGTTGGTGAAGCTGTTGATGTACTTGTACGCTTCCCGGTATTCCATATCGTCTCCCACCGCCTCATCTCTACTCTGGCGGATGAAGGGTATCAGCATATGAAGGCGATGTCAATCCCCCGCGTCCAGGTAACTGTTCAGATTTAGGGTGGAGCAATCTGCAAGGAGTAGCTGTGGAGGCGTACTCTTACGTACCCTCACCCCTGCCCCTCTCCCTTCATGGGAGAGGGGGCTTTACTCATGCTGAGTGCACAAGGGCTTGGCTCCTGTAACCCCATCAAGGGCTTAGCCCTCCACCCCTACTCCTCTAAAAATGAGAAGGATAGTAGTATAGAGGGGTGCTAAATCACTCGTATTTCCATTCGTAATGGTGGCCCGCAGGGTCATGCCTTACTCTGAACACCTACGCGTCCAGGAGTAAATGTCCAGGGTTAGAGCAGAACCAACTTCAAGAGGTAACTGTGCGCCCTCACCCCCAAAGCCCCTTCTCCCTTCATGGGAGAGGGGAAGAGCCATGGGACACACCTGCACCTCTATTCTTCTGAAAATAGGCTGCTGAGAGCCTACTTTCATTGCCGGTTGGTGGCCCATAGGGTCATGGGATATTCTGAATGCTTATGCGACCGAGCGGATCATGTTAATAGGGGCGCACTGCTCTAGCGTTAGAGGGTGTCCTACTGCTTAGAAGAGCTTGGATTGCTCGGCCTCCAGCGCCTCCATTGCTATAGGGTATGGGATACCCATGTGCGTGTAGGCGCGGCGAGTGGCTATGCGCCCTCTTGGTGTGCGTGCCAGGAAGCCCAGCTGCAATAGGTATGGCTCATAGACGTCCATGATCGCGTCCGATTCCTCGCTGGTAGCGGCGGCTATGGTGTCAAGGCCGACCGGGCCACCCTCGAACTTGTCTATGATGGTGTGGAGGATGCGGCGGTCGGTGTCGTCCAGCCCTAGCTCATCTATCTCCAGCCGCTTGAGGGCATCACGCGCTACGGGAGCGGTAGCAACGCCCTCGGCGCGCACCTGTGCGTAGTCGCGCACTCTGCGCAGCAATCGGTTGGCGACGCGGGGCGTGCCTCTGCTACGCAAGGCGATCTCCACCGCTCCATCTTCCTCAATGGCGATGCCCAGTATGCGCGCCGACCGTCGGATAATCTGCTCCATTGCTTCCTGGCTGTAGTAGTCGAGGCGGAATGTATCTCCAAAGCGGTCACGCAGAGGTGAGGAAAGCATTGCCAGACGGGTAGTAGCCCCGATGATGGTGAAAGGGGGCAGTGATAGCCTGAGCGAGCGTGCGCTTGGACCTTTGCCGATCATTACATCGAGCGCGTAATCCTCCATCGCGGGATAAAGCACCTCCTCAACCGCGCGGTTGAGGCGGTGAATCTCGTCTATGAAAAGGATCTCGTGCGCCTTCAGATTCGTCAGCACCGATGCAAGGTCGCCTGGACGCTCGATAGCAGGACCTGACGTGGTCCTGATCTGCACGCCCATCTCATTCGCCATTACCTGGCTGATAGTGGTCTTGCCAAGACCCGGAGGGCCATAGAAGAGGAGGTGGTCGAGGACATCGCCGCGCTTCTTGGCGGCATCGAGCATGATCTGCACTCGGTCCTTTAGCTTCTCCTGTCCTATGTACTCCGATAAACGTTGCGGGCGCAACGTCTTTTCTACTTCTTCCTCGTTCTCTCTTGTGCGAGCAGAAATCAGGCGCTCAACCATTTTGTCCCTCCCATAATATAGAACAACCTTTCTATATTATAACACATTATCGGCAAAATTGCTGCACCTGCCAGGGAAGTTTGTAGCCGGATCAGCCGCCTCAAGCCTACTTGCGGCCAGGCAGGGGTATTATGCCGAGGAGCCTTTTTTTCTTCGTGGGGCGGCCATAAGCTCCATATACGTTGGCGGCCATCTGCTTCGTCTCTGCATGCTCGATCTCGTCCCAGCGTGCTTCTTTTAGAGCGCGCTCTTTCTCCCAGGTGAGAAGGGCAACTACCAGCATCACGGGCGCAGCCACGCTTTGCCATCGCCCCAATCGCCACCACTCATACTGTGCCCAGCGGAAAGCCTTCAGCGGATTAGCCGATGGGTAAGGCGGCAAGGGATAGCGCAGCTTTTTGGAAGCCTTCTTTGCCTCTGACATCGCTTTACGCGGCGAAGTGGGCAATATTCCAGTTGGCCTCACCCCTTCCATCGCGGCGAAGCGCGACTTCTCCCTGAGCTGTTCCTTCTTATCTCTCTTAGCCATACTGCGACCTTCCTTTCTCACAACGTGGCGCGGCGTCACCTTTCATGCTCACTTGTTTACTGGCTCTCGAACTGCACATCCTTGTAGCCGAGGCCTGTCAATAATGTACGTAGAACCTGCCTGGCATTCTCGTCGGCTTTACTCAAGATGCCGTCTTCGGTGGCGGCCTGCACTATCTGCTGCTCGGCGGCTGTCCTGATGCTCGACTCCAGATTCGGATCGGGCTTGTTGAAGAGGCCGGTCTGCCTGTCGTAGACGTAGGTTTTCTCGTTGTCGAGCTTGCTGTAGAGTATTTGCGATTTGGGCAGGCGTATAGTCACGCCCGTGCCGTTAGTTATTACGTCTTGCGGCTGTATGTTGCTCAGGTCTATCCCTGCGACTACTTCGCCATGCGCTACGAGCAGTATTTTGTCGCTGGTAAGAAAATCAGGGAGAGGGCCGCTGCTCTTACCGCTCACCACCTTCTCGAGCTCGTAATTTACAGTCTCCAGTTTGCTCAGGGAGCGAATCTGGTCAACAACGGCGGGACGGCTCATGTCGAGGGTGACCGTTGGCGTTGTCACGATGCCGAAATTGAATGAAGGGATAACCCCTGTCAGTTTACCAAGCCCACTCAACCCACCTTGCAAGGTGGCAAACGCAAGCAACGCGCATGCCACAGCGAGAAGCGAGAATGTGCCTGCCAGGATTACACAGGCGGATGGCCCCTTCCTGACCACACCTGGCGTAGAACTGCTTGTTTGTTGCGCGCCGGATTCACGCCGCGTTCCCTTTCGTTGTTGCGGCGTGCTGCGGGGAGGTGTGCGGCGCTGGACTACAGGCTCGTACGGCGCAACGTCTCGGCCTGTGTAAGCAGCCTCAGTTGGAGTGTAAAGGGTGCCCCGCCTGAGCGCGGGTGTGTCGCTGAGTTCGCCATCTTCGCCGGCGCCGCCATGCTCAGGGAGGATACGAACAGTCTCCGGCTCCTCGGCTCTTTCAGCCCCGTCGAAATGTCTGCGTTCCCGGCTGTTAAGATCATCCTGCATTGAAGCAACTCCATTCATATGCCCCTGCCCAGGGGCCGATCCCTTACATGCCCATTATACCAGCGCCCGGCCTTGAGCGCACCGTTGTCCATATCTGTAAATGTTCAGAGGAGTTGGGGTGCGCGCCGCCCTCACAGCTACCCGAAGAAGATTGCTACACCCCAACTCCTCTGAACATTTACTGCTGTGCAAATTCTTGTGAGCCTTCCACCGGCTATGTTACAATGCAATTGCGCGTATGATCCGCATGCAGCGTTTCGTTAGTTTTTAGGTCAGGTTTTCTATTGACGAGTAACGGTAACAGGAGCGCCAGGGCGCAGGCGTTAGAGCCGCTACTCCCTCCAATCAGGGTTACGCCACAGCAGCGCAATCGTCTGATCCTGGTGGGTTTGGCTGCTATCGTTCTGCTGTGGCTTCTAAACCAGTCTTTTGCTGCCCTCGGCCCTTTTATATTCGCCCTGGTCCTCGCCTATCTGATGCTGCCTCTGGTAGATCTCCTCGACAGGCTGCTGCCCCGCATCGCCGCTATTCTCGCGGTTTACGTAGCATTTATAGGCGCTGTATGGGCGCTCTTTGCCTGGCTAGCGCCTCTTGTGGCGGGCCAAGCGGACCAGCTCTCCGAGCAGCTCCCTTCATACTCCAAACAGTTGCAAGAGGCTACCGCCAACATCACCGGCTGGTATAATTCTCTGCCTATATCTGCTGATGTGCGGCAATCTATCGAGAATAGCGCCCGCAGCTCACTCTCTGCCGTAGGCTCGGCTATCCAGGCGAGCATTGTTGGCATTCTCAGCGTTATCGCCCGCGCGATGGGCTTTGTGGTGGGGCTGCTTATAATCCCCTTCTGGCTCTTCTATGTGCTCAAAGATAAAGACAGGGGCATAAACGCCTTCAACAAGATGCTTCCTATGGCGTGGCGCACCGATATCTGGCGCATGTTGCGAATCATAAATGGCGTACTGAGCAGTTATATTCGCGGGCAGATTATCCTCGCCCTGGCGGTAGGCACTGCCTCCACCATAGGCATGGTAGTTGTTGGTGCGCCGTATCCCCTGCTTCTGGGGATCATTTCGGGCCTCACAGAGGTTGTACCTGTGGTCGGGCCGATCCTGGGCGCGGTGCCGGGTCTTGCGGTGGCATCCTTCAGCCAGGAGGGGTGGGTACTGGTCCTGAAGGTGCTTCTTGTATATATTGTTGTGCAGCAACTCGAGAACAACTTGCTCGTTCCAAAGATACAGGGTGACAGCGTAAACCTGCACCCGGCGATAATCATGGTAGCCCTCGTCGTGGGCAGCCAGGTTGCTGGCATAGTGGGCCTCATAGCAGCTGTGCCCGTGGCTGCGATCCTGCGAGATGTCTATCTCTACCTGTACCGCCGCTTCACAGAAGGCGACAGCCCGCACGAAGCCGAAGCGAGCCTTGCGTCGCGACATGACGACGAAAGCGCCAAAGGCCGGAAGAAAGAGGCGGCGAAGTTGGCTGTTGAGCGGCAGCAGCCTGGTATAAACAGCGAAGATGAAATTATAGCTGATCTTGACAGATCAGCGAGAAGCGACGTAGCTGCCGCAGAGAAGTAAACTTATGAACTATCGCGCTTGCCCTTGCGCTAAATCCCCCAGGGAGGGACCACAAGCTCTTGAACCAACCGAATAACCGCCGCGCTCAGCCACCTGCGAGCGGGGGCACTACTCGCCCCAATACCAGGCCCAACCCGGCGCTTCAACCTCACAAACCTATCAACACATACCGGGCCAGGTCTACATCCGGAGTGCATGTCGTGCATAGCTCCGGTGATATCATGGCGCAGCGGGCTACTGCTCGCGTTCGTACTGATCGCAGCAGGCGTAGGCGGCGCATACTCTTCTTCTTCCTGGCTTTGCTTCTGATAGTGGCGGGCACCGGTGTGTGGGTGTTAGCTTCAATAGGTACTACCGTCATCCCCGCAATCAGCAAGGTATTCAGGACGCCCATTAGTGTCCGCCCTGCCCCTGATGGTGTAACAAACGCCACTGCTGTGCCGGTGACTTTCCCCGACTGGGGAAAGAAGGACCCCATTAACATACTGCTTATCGGCCTTGATTACAGGCCGGAGGAAAAAGACTCCAGGGCGGATACGCAGATTGTGGTGCATATTGATCCGGCGGCCAAGACTGCTACGCTCCTTTCGATCCCGCGCGATCTGTGGCTCAAAATACCAGGCTACGGTGAGGACCGCGTCAACGCGGCCTTCCAGAAAGGTGAAGACGACCAGGCCAAAGTGCCGGGCGGCGGGCCTGGGCTTGCTATGGCCACTATCGAGCAGAACTTCGGCATACACATCGACTACTATGCCCAGGTTGATTTTAATGGCTTTGAGCAGATCATAGATACGATAGGCGGCATTTTAATAGATGTGCCTAAACCGCTGGCCGATAACGAATATCCATTCAATGATTACGGTTACACACGCATTTACGTGCAAGCAGGCTTGCAGCGCATGGATGGCCGCACCGCGCTGGAGTATGCGCGCTCGCGCCACGCCGACAGTGATATTGGGCGCAACTCACGCCAGCAACAGGTGCTGCTCGCGGTGCGCCAGCAAGGGCTAAACCTCAACCTCATTACCAAGATGAACCAGCTTTCGAGCCAGCTATCAGATGCTGTCCAAACGGACCTCTCGCCTTTGCAGGTAGCTCAATTGGCGCAGCTATCGAAGAGCATTGATGCTGGCTCTATACAAAATGTGGTGATTGATAGCAACGTGGTGACAGAGACAATACTGCCCAATGGAGCTGATGTGCTGATACCTAACTGGGACCTGATACGCCCCAAGGTAGCTCAGGCATTCGCTGACCCCAAGCTTTCTAAAGAAGCGGCGCGGATCTCGGTGCAGAATGGCACGACCACGAGCGGTGTTGGACGCAAAGTATATGATATACTTGTGCCCAAAGGCTTCTTCATACCTGATCTGTCGTCAGCGCCCAACCAGGGCACATACCCCCTCACAACTATCGTTGACTATACAGGGGGCAAGAAGCCACTTACTATACAAGCTCTTACCAAAGATTTGGGCCTGAGCTTTTCGCAAGTAAAAAGCGGCAACCCACAAGACGCCCCCCTGGCGGCAAATGATAACAAGCCTGTGGATATTGTGGTGATCGCAGGTGATGACCGCATCAAGTAGAGTAGCTTGGGAGCTTAGTTTTTCCACTGCGTGGGCTTGTGGCAATAGGCATCGCGCAAAGGCAAGACCCCTCGTAAGCATTCAGAATATCCCATGACCCTACGGGCCACCAACCGGCAATGAAAATAGGCTGCTGAGCGCCTACTTTCAGAAGAATAGGGGTGCAGGGGTGTACCCACCCTCACCCCTCAACTCCTCCTCCCTTCATGGGAGAGGGGCATGGGGTGAGGGCGGCGGTACGCCCGCATAGTTACCTCTTGAACTTTGTTCTACTCTAAATCTGAACAGTTACGACCCCTTTCCCAAAAAGGGAGGGGCTTTTCTTGTATAATGGTGTGGGCAATTTGCGCAGGGCGTAGCAACCCACTTCGTTAACTATGACTGATATATTAAGCCAACAGACCGTAGAGACGACAGCCTCTGGGCTGCCTGTGGCCGAGTGGCGCATCTTTAACGACCGTAACTTGCCAGGTGCCGTCAATATGGCCGTTGATGAGGCGCTGCTGGAGTCTGTAATTGGCGGCGGGCAGCCTGTGGTACGCTTTTATAGCTGGCAGCCTGCCGCTCTCTCGCTTGGCGTCAACCAATCTGTGGGAGAGATAGACCGCGAGGAATGCGCTAATCGGGGTTTCAGCGTCGTGCGCCGGATAACTGGAGGCCGGGCAGTGCTGCACCGGCACGAGCTTACCTATTCAGTGATCGCGTCGGAGTCGGACCCACGCGTCTCGGGCGGTGTAATCGAGTCATATCGCAAAATCAGCGCGGCCCTGGTTGAGGGCCTGCAATTTCTGGGCGCGCATGTGACACTGGCCCAACCGAACCGTGCGCTCTTCAGAGGCATCTCTGCACCGCGGCGCTCCTCTGGCTCTGACCTTGATGAGATGGCAGAGAGCAGTCATGGAGCCATCTGCTTCGACTCCACCTCGGCATACGAGTTGACGGCGCACGGCAAAAAGCTGGTGGGCAGCGCGCAAGCTCGGCGCGGCGGCGCTCTATTGCAGCATGGCTCTATCCTTTTAGATATAGATTGGGACGGCTGGGTATCAGTATTCGCGTATGCGTCCGACGCAGGCAGGCAACGTGCTCGCCAGCAGCTGCCGATGCGCATGACATCTTTGCGAGATGAGCTTGGCAGGGATGTTACTGCTGAGGAAGTGCAGAGCGCCCTCAAGCGCAGCTTTGAGAGCACGCTGGCGATTAGCCTTGAAGCTGCCGCCCTCAGCGATGTAGAAGCGGCGGCAGCGCATCGTTTGGAGCAAGAGAAGTTTGGCTCGGAGGCGTGGACAGCGCGAAAGTAACAGAGCTATTGCTCGCCGTTCACTGCATGTGATAGTAAATAGCGCGAAGAGAGAGGTGTGTAACAAATGGCAGATGTGCAGAATAACACAGAGTATGACATAGCAATAATAGGCGCGGGGCCGGGGGGCTACGTTTCAGCCTTGTATGGCGCCCTCAAAGGCGCTCGAATCGCCATTATTGAGAAAGACAAGCGACTTGGGGGCACCTGTTTGCTGCGCGGCTGTATACCGTCCAAGGCGATGGTGAAGACCGCCGAGCTGATGCTTGAGATGCGCCACCCCGACAAATACGGCCTTGCCATTGAGGGGAGCGTAAAGATCAACTGGGACGGCACTGTGCAGCGCAAAGATAAGGTGGTAGAAGGTCTTGTCAATGGCCTCACTGGGCTAATGAAGTCGCGCAAAGTGGAGGTAGTCAAGGGGCATGGCACTCTGGCTTCGCCTAATGTGGTGAATGTCGATGGCCGTGAAGTGCGCGCTAAAAAGATAATAATCGCCACTGGCTCCGGTACGATGCTGCCCACTGATGTGCCGGGGGGCGACTTGCCGGGCGTGATAACCTCCGATGATATATTAGACGCCGAGCTTACTGCCAGGGCGCTTCCCAGGATGCCTGAGAGCATCATCATCGTGGGCGGCGGCATAGTGGGGATGGAGTTTGCCTCGATCTTCAACGCGTATGGGGCCAAAGTGACGGTAGTGGTTTCTTCGCCCAGGGTCTTGCGTTTAGTCGATGAGGAGATTGCCCGCCGCTTTACACAGGTGGCAAAGGGGCATGGCATCGAGATCGTGACCCGCTCTGACGTGACAAAAATGGCCGAGGCGGGCAAGCAGGGTGGCCTCAAGGTTACGATAAAGAACGCCGACTCGGGGGCTGAAGAAGAAAGAGAGGTGAGCAACGTTCTCTGGGCGAAGGGGCGTTACCCGTACACCGACAATCTTGGCCTTGCCGAAGTTGGTATAGAGACCCGGCGCGGCTATATCCCGGTTGACGAGCGGATGATGACCACTGTGGACGGTCTATACGCCATAGGTGATGTGGTGCCCGGCCCGATGTTGGCCCACGTCGGCATGTACGAGGGCGAAGTTGCTGTAGACAATATACTGGGGCATTACAGGGCAGCCGACTATGGCGCTGTGCCCGACGTCATCTTCACCATCCCTGAGATAGCGTCTGTGGGCATGGTAGAGGCGCAAGCCAAAGAGCGTGGCATACCTGTGAAAGTCACCAAGTTTCCCTTCGCCGCTCTGGGCCGCGCCCAGGCAATAGGTGAGCCGGACGGCCTTGTCAAGATGGTTTGTGACCCCGGCTCAGGGGTAATCCTCGGCATGCAGGTGATGGGAGCGCATGCCTCAGATGTGATCGCGGAGTGTACGCTGGCGGTGCAACAAGGCATCACAGCCGAAGAGCTTGCCCACACTATTCACGCTCACCCGACAATGCCCGAAGCTGTCCAGGAAACAGCCTTTGCCCAAATCCTGGGCACACCACTTCACGCGAATAGATAGGGTAGGAGGGAGCAGGGATCAGCCTCCAACTCTAGACCCTTGATCTCTCACCCAGAGGCGCTAACTATGAGCAAAGCCGAAGAATATGATGCGATTGTTATCGGCGCGGGGCAGGCGGGTGGGCCGCTCTCTACCGCTTTAGCTGCGGCTGGGTGGAAAACAGCCCTGATCGAGCGCGAGCATGTTGGTGGGACCTGCGTCAATGAAGGCTGCACACCTACCAAGACGATGGTCGCCAGCGCGCGGGTCGCCTATCTCGCCAGACGAGCGGCTGACTATGGCGTGCGTACAGGCGATATAACCGTCGATATGGTAAAGGTTCGACAGCGCAAGCGCGACATAGTCAACAGCTTCCGCGACGGCAGCGAGAGCCGTATTGTAAAGCAAGGCGGCCTCGATCTGCTTATGGGAGAGGCAGCATTTGTCGGCCCAAAGACAGTGGAAGTGCGGCTAAATAGCGGGGGGCAGCGCACCCTTACCGCCCCTGAGATATTCATCAACACCGGTGACCGCCCTTCAATGCCGCCCATTGATGGCATAGACAGCACGCCTGTGCTCGACTCCACCTCCATAATGGAGCTTGACGTAGTGCCTGAGCATCTTATTGTGCTTGGCGGCGGCTACGTTGGGCTGGAGTTCGGCCAGATGTTCCGGCGCTTTGGCAGCAAAGTAACTATAGTGCAGCGCGGCAAACAACTTCTCGGTCGTGAAGACGCGGATGTGGCTGGCGGAGTGGCTAAAATCCTGCGAGAAGATGGTATAGAAGTGCTGCTTGCCGCCGAAGCCAAAGGGGTCGGGCCGGGTAAGAATGGCAGTATAGAGGTAGTGGTGAGCGCTGCTGGTGGAGAGCGTACCCTGGCCGGTTCTCATTTGCTGGCCGCAGCAGGGCGTGTCCCTAACACAGATAAGCTCAATTTGGCTGCGGCTGGCGTGCAGATGGACAAGCAGGGTTATATTCAGGTGAACGAGCGTTTGGAGACAAGCGTGCCGGGTATATACGCGCTCGGTGATGTGAAAGGCGGCCCTGCTTTCACGCATATATCGTACGACGATTTTCGCGTTATACGCACAAACCTCCTCGAAGGCGGGGACGTTATCACCAACCGGCTTGTCCCTTACACCGTTTACATAGACCCACAGCTGGGGCGCGTCGGCCTGAGCGAAGCCGAAGCCAAAGCACAGGGCAAGCAGGTGCGTATAGCCAAAATGCCTATGGATAATGTCGCCCGCGCCCTGGAGGTAGACGAGTCGCGTGGCTTCATGAAGGCGCTGGTTGACGCCGAAACAGGCCAGATATTAGGCTGCGCTGTGCTTGGGCTGGAGGGTGGCGAGCTGATGTCCATGCTGGAGATAGCCATCATGGGCAAGCTGCCTTACACCCTTCTCAAAGATGCGATCTTCGCCCACCCGACGCTGGCCGAGTCGCTCAACAACCTCTTTTCGAGCTTTCAGGGCGAAGAGAACTGAGTAAGGAGTAATCTACTCACTACTCATCAGTCCCGGCTTGTCTCTGAGATCGCAACTGTTATGCTTCTTTTTGCGTATAATATAGTGTGATAGAAATAATCGCGGCACGCCGTTGTGCCGCCCGATCCTGGAGGAGATTAAAGAATGTTCTTTTATCCAATGTTCAACTCAGGGTATTTGCTCTATGTCTTCCTGCCCACGCTGATCCTTACGGGACTGGCGCAATGGTGGGTTACGAACGCCTTCAAGAAGGCATCGCAGATACCTAATATGCAACAGATAACAGGCGCACAGGCAGCGCGGCGCATACTTGATAGCGCGGGCCTCAGCCATATATCTATCGAGCGCACAGGTTCACCTATGGGCCGCATGTCGGGCGGCTCAACCCCTTCGCTCAACGATCACTACGACCCCGGTGATAAAGTATTGCGCTTATCTGACGCTGTGTATGGTAGCGCATCGGTGGCGGCGATCAGCGTTGCTGCTCACGAAGCAGGGCATGCTGTTCAGGATGCCCAGGGCTATACGCTCATGCGCGCAAGATCGGCGATTGTGCCTGCTGCTAACATTGGTTCACAGTTTGGCATCATTCTTGTGATAATCGGGCTGGTGCTTCAGTTTACAGGTCTGATCTGGTTGGGCGTTGGAGCGTTCGCCGTTGGCACCCTCTTCGCGCTGCTTACACTGCCTGTAGAATTGAACGCCAGCTCACGTGCGATGCAGATGCTTACAAACACTGGCCTTGTGGACCGTACGGAATACAGTCAAGCTCGATCGGTGCTGACCGCCGCGGCCTTCACATATGTGGCGGGGCTTGCCGCTTCCGTGCTGAACCTGTTGTACTATGTTATGCTCGCCTCAGGCAGTGGCCGCCGCCGCTAAGGGCCTGAAAGATGAGTGAAATAGAGCAGCCAAAAGCTGCTCTATTTCTTTTGATAGTAAGTGTTCAGAACAGGGGCGCAAGGGCCGGGCCCTTGTACACTCAGCAGGAGTAAAGCCCCCTCTCCCTTCATGGGAGAGGGGGCATGGGGTGAGGGCAGGTGGCGATACACCCGCGCATATACCCCAAGAAGATTGCTCCACCCGAACTCCT
>DAHVFG010000029.1:0-26663 GCA_027317125.1 Chloroflexota bacterium
GCCCTACCCCCAATGGTCCTGTTTATACAATGTTCTCTCTTGCACCCGTGGGGGCGGAGCGAGGCCAGTTCAACTTGCCCAGAGGCATAACCACAGACGCAAGCGGTAACTTTTACGTAGTTGACACTGCCAATATGCGTGTCCAAAAGTTTGACCGCACCGGCAAGTTCCTGGCTACTATCGGCAATGGCGTGGGCAACGGCGACGGCCAGTTCAACGCCTTCTCGTCCGATGCTGTCGGCACTGGGCCTGGTGGTATCGCGGTGGACAAGTCGGGCAATATCTACGTGGCCGACACGTGGAACCACCGCATACAGAAGTTCGATGCAAATGGTAAGTTCCTGGCGAAGTGGGGAGACTTTATCAACCTGGGCGACCCCAGCGCCGCCAGTGATCCTGCCAGAGACAGCAAATTCTTCGGCCCGCGTGGTGTAGCCATCGGGCCTGACGGCAACGTCTATGTCACAGATACAGGCAACAAACGTGTCTCTATCTTTGATCCGACGGGCAAATTCATACGCCAGATCAGCAGTGGCATGAGCCCGAACAAGGTCTCCCCGAACTACCCCTTCAGCCAGCCCGGAGAGATGAACGAGCCTATAGGCATAGCTGTGGACGGTAGCGGCAATGTCTACGTGGCCGACTCTAAGAACAAGCGGATACAGAAGTTCGACCCCGCAGGCAACTTTGCAGCTCAGTGGCCGATCCCTGACAATAACTGGGACCCGGCTGCATACCTTGAGCCGTTCCTTGCTCTGGACAGCGGGGGGAATCTATACGCAACTGCTCCCGCAGGCCAGAAGGTGCTCGAGTTCAGCCCGGCGGGCGTGCTGATTGGTCAGAAAGCGGGGCAGGGCGCGGTGACCTTGAAGACGCCAACGGGCATTACAGTCGGCTCCGACGGCACAGTCTACGTGGTGGATACAACAGCCAACGGGGTGATAAACCTGGGTAAGATGCCGTAAGTCAGCGTAGCTTCACGCTACAAGGCTTGTTGCATGAGATAGATAAGTCTTGAGCTTAGGCACACTATGCGCGTAACGAGCCGCGACCTTCCAGAAAACCCCTCCCCGCCTAGGGAGGGGCTATTCTTTGTCTGAGTTCCATGATGGCAGTAAGTAGGTACGCCAGAAGGCCGGTTGCGCTTGCGGTTGCCCTGATGCTGGGCGTCTTGCTCTTGCCCTTTATTGCAAATCTGCTCTCAGGATCAACATTAATTCGCATCACCAAGCTCCCCAACTCGATTTACGCCGAGGTTGATGGCGCAAGGCTTGATATACCTGCTGCAACTCTGGACCAGAGCCAGGCAAACAAGCTTACTCTGCCCTCAAGTAGCGCTGAGCTACGGGTTGGTTCCCAATCTTCTTCTGCTTACTGGCAGCCTGCACAGGGCAACCCTTTTGTGCAGCTTGGGCAATTCAGCGAATGGCTGCAAAAGCTGCGCCCTATGCCGGAGTGGACCGGCGCAAGGCTCGAAAGCTCCAGCGGCGAATATACACTACATGGCGGGCGAACGCCTGCCTCGATGACGCTGGCGACGGCTGATGGCAACGGCTACGAGTTTGTCATACAGCCTGAGAAGCGGAGCATTTCGTGGTGGCGGTTGGAGGAATCACAAGCAGTTGAGCAGCTAGCGTCTGCCAGCTACAGGCCGAGTGGCCTCGCCTCCCTGGGTGATATGATTGCTGAACTGCTGCTGATATTCCAGGCTGCCGCTCTCTTCGCGCTGGCCGCGTTGGGCATCTCCGTGCTTCTCCGGTGGCTCCCTGGGCGAGGCGAGGCACCTGTAGTCGCCTCGCAAGCCCCCGGACCGTTGCGCCGCTGGCTTTCCAGGCCCTACCAACCCGCCATCGCCCTTTTCCTGGGGGCAACTGTACTCACGGCTGCGGTGTGCCTCAGTGTGCTGGATGGCATACCTCATGTGCAGGACGACGTTGCATACATCTTCCAGGGGAAGATCTTTGCCCTGGGCAAGTCGGCGGTTCCCATACCTCCTGGGCCGGAGTTCTTCCAGAACGGCTTCATCCTGATGTTCGATGGGCGGTGGTTTACCAAATACCCGCCGGGTTTCCCATTGATGCTGGTGCCCGGCCTCTGGGCGGGGATACCGTGGCTTATTAATCCGCTCAGCGCAGGCGTGTCGCTGGCCCTTATTTACGCTACGGGCCTGCATATGTATGGCCGCCACGTGGCTGTGTGGGCAGCCCTCATAGGCCTTCTCTCGCCCTGGGTGCTCTTCATGTCGGGTTCCTACATGTCGCATCCTACAACGATGATGTGGGTGGCGCTTTTCATCTACTGCCTGGTGCGTATGCGCGACTCACCTGCGCCCACGCAGAATCTCTCCACACTCCGCACGCGTAGATTGTTCCTCCTTTGGCCCCTGCTTGGGGGCTTCGCAATGGGCATGGCGTTTATCACACGTGAGTGGACTGCTCTCGGCATCGGGGTTGGCGCCGCACTCTGGGCGTTGGGCGACATTCTCCTGTCGCACAAGCTCTGGCGTCGCAAAGTGCTGAGGTACGCGCTTGTGGTGGCAGGCTTCGCGCCGCCTCTGCTCTTTTTGCTCTACGAGAACAGACAACTGACGGGCGACTGGTTCCGCTTCGCGCAGGACCTTGTCGGCTCTTATGATGCCCCGGGCTTTGGTCCGGGACACGGCGACGCAACAATCGGCCATACCCCGGCGATGGGCGTCTACAATACCCTGGTTTATCTGCGAACGCTCGCCACCCTTTTCGATGGCTGGCCTGCTCCTCTGGCGCTAGCTCCCCTGTTGCTCGGCCTCTTCGCCTGGACCCACGATAAGAAGCGGCAACACTTATACTGGGATCTTCTGTTGTGGCTAGGTTGGGCAGGGCTGGTGGGCGCCTACTTTCTCTGGTGGTCTTCAACAACTATCTTTGGACCGCGCTACTGGTATGAGGGGACGCCTTTCTTGCTGCTGATGGCGGGGCGCGGTATGGACTTGCTCGGCACGTTGGTTGCACCACGCCTGAAGGGTGCATGGAGATTGCAAGCTCGGTGGCTGGTGCCTGGCATCCTCTTTGCCTTTCTCAGCCTCTACAACCTGACCCAGGCACTGCCTTATCAGGTGAGCCAATACCGGGACTACAACGACATTTCGGCGGCGGCTTTACGCAGTACTGAAAAGGCCGCTCTCAAGAGCGCTCTGGTCTTTGTAGAGCTTGATCCTGCGCGGAGTAACCGCGACTACGGCAAGGTCTTCTTCGCGAACGACCCGCTGCTCAAGGGCAATATAGTTTACGCCCGCGACCTGGGCGCCGCCAGAAACCGAGGCCTGGTTGCTCTCTTTCCTGGGCGCACTCCCTACTGGCTCCCGCTAAACGGCCCACCGCAGCCTGGCGTGGGCAAGTGAAACGGACTCGTAGTGCGTAAGGGATTACAGATAGGCTATTTCTAACCTCGCCTCGTTACACAATACGCGCTGATAAACACGAACCAACTTTACCCCGGCGTATTCTGGGTTTCACGTTTCGCCTTCTCATCTTTCTTCGCATATATTGCCATTGTTGCGCCTTTGCCGAGCGCACCCATTAGCGGGGTGTAGACAAGGCTTAAGAGAGCTAAAGGTATAGCGGAGAGGAGCGCCAGGGTTGCTTCAAGCACGGCTGCACTCTTCGATTTGTCATGTTGGTCCAGCAGGCGGGCTGAGCGCGTGCGTAAGAGGTTGTAGAGGAGGTTGTGCCGGAAGCCTAGCTTGTTTTGCACCGTTTGCACGAAGCTGAAGAAATCGTACTCAATGGAGAAGAAGTTGGTGCTCACGGGGCGCAGGCCAGCGCGCTTGAGAGCTGGTCGCAACGTGCGCGGAGTAAAGTGGGTCAGGTGCCTGGGCACATCGAGGTGAAACCAACTCTTTCCCGCCCAGCGAGCCTCCCAACTCCCGAAATTGGGCACCGCCACCAAAAGGTAGCCTCCAGGTTTTAGAATCCGGGCCACTTCATCCAGCAGTGATAGAGGCGAGGTTACGTGCTCAAGCACATGCCAGATGATCACCAGGTCGAACTCGTTATCCGCGAAGCTTAATTCATCGAGGGGCCTGGTGGTGACGGGCAGGTGCAGCACGTCGCGTGCGTAGGCGGCAGCATCTTCGCTCAGTTCGGTCCCGTAGGGGTCCCAACCCCGTTGGCGCAACTTGTTCAGTAGGAGGCCCCGCCCGCAGCCAATGTCCAGCACCTTCCCCGGCTTCTGTTTCTGCTCAATTTGCCGGGGTCTGTAACTATAGAGGTGGTCGAGAAGCCACTCGATCACCCCAGCAAAGCGCCTGCCACTGCCGTAATAGCTCTTAGGGTAGTAGCTTTCGATCTCGTGGCCCGTCGGGACTGGCGTTGTGACATAAAAATTGCAGCTGTTACAGTAACCAACCGCAAAGTGCTTGCCCGTTATATAATCTGTGGTTGCGAAGAGTGGCGACACTCTCTCCCTGGGGTGATTGCATGGAAGGTGAGGCCCGCCGTCAGATCTCATACACTTTTCCATGGGTATTTTCCACTTTACCGAACCTCCTGAGCGTGCGGAAGAAGAAGTGTTAATTGTAGTGAGTATAGCATCTATGGCTGGCGTCTGCAACGAGCTGGCGGGGTGTAACTGTTCAGAGGAGTTGGGGTGTAGCAATCTTGAAGGAGTAGCTGTGGAGGCGTACCCTCACCTCCCCTCACCCCCAACGCACCCTCCCTTCATGGGAGAGGGGGCTAGCTTAGCCCCTCCACCCTGAATCTGAACACTTACGGCGGGGTGTATCTGTTCAGATTCAGGGTAGAACCAACTTCAAGAGGTATCTATGCGGGTGAGGAGCCAAGACCCGCACCCCAACTCCTCTGAAAATGCGAAGGGTAGTAGTATAGAGGGGTGCTAAATCACTCGTATTTTCATTCGTAATGGTGGCCCATAGGGTCATGGCTTACTCTGAACAGTTGCTACGGCAGGATCGTTTGACGCTATATTGTCGAAGGTGCTACAATAATCGGAGCATACATTGGGCAGATGGCTGTAATCGGGTACGCCTGTTGTGGTTTGCCGGCTGAGCAGTTAACTCTTCAGAAGAGCCAGACTTCTATATGTTCGTTTCTCCATTGAGCTTTGATTAGATACTCACTGCCGCTTCCGGGTCTGAGGCACGGGCCACAGCTTACCCAATTTGCTCGGCACACGCACCTCATTTCACATGCAGGTAAGAGCCTGAGGCCGCTTGCTTTTGCGGCCCCTTACATGGGTGCCTCACGACCAGCGGCGTTACGTGAGGCTGCGCTTGCTTCCAGCAATGAGCGACCATCAACGCCCGTGCGCAAATGGGAACCGTTTGCTATCTTTCTGATCACCTTCCTTGTGCTTGCGGCCCTCACGCCTCGCATAACAACTTACCTTACTCCCACAACGGGCGATGAGCCCTTCTACCTGATGACCGCAATCAGTATACTGAAGGATGGTGACCTCAACGAGTGCAATAACTACCGCCAGCGCGATGAAGCTGCCTTGTATCCTGCTTTTTATACAAGAGGCGGTGGCATGGTGCTGCCCGTCGGTTGGAAAGGCTGGACCTCTTCCCCTTATCCGCTGCCGCCGCATCCTGCGCACCTGGTGCCCGCGAACCGCCTCTGCGCGGGTTACAGCTTCCTACGACCAAACAACTATATAGATACCTCGGTTCCAATCCCAAGCGATGGCACCCAGAGTGAGCTCTATTCCAAGCATGGGCTTGGCCTCAGCTTGCTTGTCTTACCTGCTTTTGAGGCGGGAGGGCGGTTGTTGGTTGTCTATTTCCTGAATATCCTCGGCGCGCTTGTCGCCGTTAACGTTTACCTCTTCGCCCGTGGCGCAACAGGCAAAGTGCTCCCCGCCTTGCTAACCTGGCTTGCCTTCTCCTTCACTGTGCCTCTACTTCCCTACTCATTTCTTATCTTCCCTGAGCTTCCCGCCGCCCTCTTTGTGGTATATGCTTTCAGGCGGATATGGCAGTGGAATAACAACTGGCTGCAAGTGGCGGGGATAGGCTTCAGCGCGGCCTTTCTGCCCTGGCTGCACTACCGCTTTGTGCCTGTAACGGCAGGTTTGCTCCTTTACTACATTTACCAGGAGACCACCCGCCGCAGCCCGAATCGCTGGCAAAACTACGCTATCGTGATGGGCCAAACTGCTTTATCAGCCGGGCTGCTGATGTACTTTTTCTACGCTCGATACGCTTCAATCTTCCCTGATTTGCGCGACCACGCAGGCAGCAGTGATATTGCGGGCACTCTTCGCGGTGTGGCGGGACTCTTCGTGGACGAGCAGTGGGGGCTCTTGATCTCAGCGCCTATATTTATTCTGGCAATCGTTGGCGCTGTGTTGATGTGGATCAAGAAAGAATACCGCCGAGATCTTCTCTGGATAGGCGTGGTGTTTGTTCCTTATTTTGGTATAATCGCCAACTATGCCCAGTGGTGGGGCGAGTGGTGCCCACCTGCTCGTTATCTCACCTCGGTGCTGCCGCTCCTCGCGATGCCCTTTGCCCTCACTCTGAGCAGCATCAAAGGGGCTGTCTACAAGGTTGTGTATGGCGCCTTGCTCGCGTTGAGCCTTGCCGTGACGGTTGGTTTTATGGTTCAGCCGCAATGGATGTACAACCAGCCTACCGGAAGCAGCGCACTCCTTGCGAATGGCCTCCCCGGTTTTCTGCCCAAGCTTGGCATTGTTTTGCCCAGCCCTGATAGCATTACGTCACTCTTCCCCTCTTTTGTAGTGCCGTACTTCGGATATCTTACGCAGGGTAAAGTTTCCGGGGATTACTGGTCGGCGCTTGCCTGGCAGAAAAGCACCGGGCCTTTTGTCTTTATAGCAGCTGTGATTATCTTTGCCTTCGGCCTCTACTGGTGGCAGAATGGCCGCACGCATGCCGGGGGCGGCGCTCCTCCTCGATGGCTCCCGCTCCCCGATGCCCATTTTGTGACACCGAGCAACAATGCGCCGTCTTCCACGTCACCTGCCGAAGCTAGAGTAGACCCGGGTTATCATCCCACAGGCGCGCGGCTGCCAGGCGATGGGGGCGAGACAGTGACACCGGTCGTCGAGGCTACAGGGGCCTCCAAGGCGCCTTCTGCTCCTCCACACCCATCTGAAGCGCCACAGAGCAACAGCACCGATGCCAGTGAGTATGGCACGCTGGTTATAAGAGAGGATGGGGGTGAGGCCCCCAGCGCTACGCGTAGGCCTCACCCGGTTAAAGACGCGGTTACTAACTCCTGGCCCTACCGATTGAAAGGTCTGTGGCTGGGGCTTATAGCTCTCGGCCTGGCTCTTTATGCACAAAAACTGGTAAGCGTTGACAAGGCGATAGTGCTTTCCATACGCTGGTATGCCCTGGCTATAATCGTGGCGCTGGTTGCCTGGGCAGGAACTTACAAAAACAAGAGCCTTCTCTTTCGACCGGCGCACCGCGACAGGATCGATACAACGCTGCCTGTGCGGGCCAAATCTGAAGGTACGACCCCTAGTGCTATTCTTTCCAGGCGTCCCTTTAGCCTGCTCCCCTCCTGGTATCGACAGGTATCACCCGTGTTACCAAATGGCAGCAGCGCGTCTGCCAATAGCGGTCAGCCTTATATGCCTGCGACGCAGTTGGGCAGATTAGCGCCTGGGGCAGCCGCCTGGCGGAGTTTGTCCACAAAACACCCGCTGCTCACGAAGTCGTGGCCGCGTTACTTGGTTGCTCTTGTGGCTCTGGCTCTCAACTTGTACAGCGCCGGCCAGCTACGTGGCAATTACTACTCAGTTGCCGGCAGCCTCGGCTGGGTTGCCAGTCTCATAATCCTTGCTCTGGCATTCTTCGGCGAGCGCCGCACAGTTGTGAGCGCAACCGATGCACATGGCGGCAGTGATATTGAAGAGCGCACCGACCTCCGTCTCTCACGCCGCGTAGAGACGGTAGTTGTTTTTCTAATCTTTCTCCTTGCTCTTGGCCTACGCCTCTACAGGTTGGGTGACTGGACGACCGGCATGCACGGTGATGAGGGTGAGGCTGGCATGGACGCCCTGAGCATCCTGCAAGGCAATCGCGTTTCGCCCTTCCTGACGGGCTGGTTCTCGCAGCCCAACTTCTATTACTGGGGCATCGCCCTCACGATGAAGGTCTTTGGCACAAGCCTTTTTGGGCTGCGAATGTTTTCAACGTTGGCCGGCTCGCTGATGATCTTGCCTTTCTACTTCCTCGTAAAAATCTGGTTCGGTACAAGAACAGCTATAATCGCCGCTATTCTCCTCTCTATTTCAGACGTGGCGATTCACTTCAGCAAGCAGGAATTCAGCAACATCACAACCCCCCTCTTCCTGGTCACAGGCTTCTACTTCCTATCGCGAGGGCTTCGTACAAAGCGCACACTAGACTTTGTTCTGGCGGGTTATGCTTTCATGCTCACGATGTACTTTTACATGGGCGGTCGCCTTACCCCCTTCCTGGTTATCGCTGTAATCCTGTATATCTTCGTTGTCATGCCGGTGCTGAGCCTCCCTGGAGGCTATGCTGGCGTACGTAAGCGCATGCCAGCGTTGAGCAGGGTGCAAGCGCTCGGTCGCGCTGTGTCTCAACAGGCGAATCCAGCAGTTCAATACATAGGCCAACTACTGATACTTGGTATTGCTTGTCTTTCTTTTATCTCTCCCTGGCTGGTCTATTACATGGATAATCAAAACGCTGTGGGTTCTCGCCCCAACGAGAAGTTGATTTTCAACAACGTTGATAGAATGGTCTCCAATTATGGCGCAAATCACACCCCGCTTTACGTGGGTGTACGCGTGCCTACAATGAACGACGTATACCCGTTCCTGCCTATCGTCTTTGAAAAGACCCCGTTGAGCGTGGAGGTCAGCCGCGATGGCTTCTGGCCCCGCGTGCTCTGGGGGCAACTTACTCGCACACTCTCTATAATCACCTACAGAGCGGACGCAAGTTCTGTCTATACCTTCACAGGAGAGGCAGTAGCCAAGCCTATCGAGGCTGCCCTCATTATCCTTGGCATCGCCTGGGCGCTCTGGCGCTGGCGCGACACGCGGATGGCGATACTCTCCATCTGGTTCTGGTCATTTGTGCTGGTTGGCGGCGTGCTGACCATTGACGCTCCTTACATGGCGCGCCTCGTAGGTATAATTCCGGTGCTCGCCGTCTTCGCTGCACTGCCTCTGAACAAAATCATGGCCGAGCTTACGAGGTTTGGTACGTTGCTGGCGAATAAGTGGCGCAACGCGCAGAGCAGGCGGAGACTTACACGCGGTACGCAAATCTTTGGCATCGCAACGGTGGGTGTTCTATTACTCTACCTGGGGTTTGAGAACTTCAACGATTATTTCCAGCGCTATATGGTCCCTTACCCCTCACCTGAGGTCACAGGGCAGGCTTACTTTGTTCGCCAGATGAATGACACCGCTCTTGCCGCGGGCCGGCCTACTCCGCGATATTATGATGCTGGCGCTCATAATATCTACTGGACACATGGCGACAATCGCTTCCTGAACTATGGAACGCCCGGAAGTGATATGGTAAATGCCTCAAGCGATTTGCCGATTCTCGATGCTGAAAACCGAGATATTATCTTTATGATTTGGCCGCAAGACGCTCAGTATCTCTCAGTCATAAAGGCATATTACCCCAATGTAGAGGTAAATAACTTCGTTTATGGGCCTAATGGCATCGGCAACAGCCTTTTTACTTACGCTCGGGTAACCAGAGAGCAGCTTGATGAGAGCAGAGAGAGCATTACAACGTACAAGTCCTATACAGGCGAAACTTTCTTACGCCGAGAGCCTGCTTTAGGTAGCAGTTCAGCGCCGCCCGATGGCTTGTCCTATCCTGTACTGGCCAGTTGGCGCAGCAATTTGGTGGCTCCCGCCTTTGGGCGTTACCGCCTGCAAATAGATGCCGCAAGCGCGGGTGGACTGATTGTGGATGGCAGACGTGTACTCACAACTACGGCAACCACCACGCGTGCGGAAACTGAACTTCTCCTGGCGCGTGGCCCACACGATATAGAGCTCTTTGGCACACTTGCAAACAGCGGCTCACAGGTCACAATCCAGTGGTCGGCAGGAAGCACAGCCTACGCAGCTATTCCTCGCCAGTATCTTTTCTATGGCTCCATTAAGGCTCTACTTGGAGAGATACACCCATATGGCTCAGACTTGCTGGCGCAGCCCGCCACTACAGGTGCTCAGTCGCGCATCAATACTGCTCGTGTAGATGGCTTCCTCGGCTTCCGCGACGCCGGTGCCATTGTAGGTGGCAGCATGGAGGGTATCTGGACAGGTACTTTGACAATCACGAACACAGGGCAGTATAGCTTCGAAACGTTCTCCAACGGCGATAGCGTCGTTTTTATTGATGGAAAGCTGGTAGTCAGAAATATGCAAGGCGGTGTGCAACCTCGCTCTGCATCAGGACAAGTAGTACTCTCGACAGGGCCACACAGTTACGAGTTGCGCTATAATTACACTGGCGGCACGGGTTATCTTGAGGCGTTCTGGACCCCTCCTGGAGGGCAGCGCAGGCTGCTCGGAAGTGACGCCTTGCACACCGGTGGCGGTCTTCTTAATTCTGCTAATGTAAACGAGCCACCGCCTGTGCAGTTGCAGCCGGAGGCCCCCAGTAAGCAGTTGGCCCCGGATGCCATCATAGGAGCTGACGCGGGGCTGGTCAATCCACGTGGTCTGGCGGTGGACAAAGCGGGAAATATCTATGTGGGGGATCGTGGTAACCATCGAGTGGTAGTTTTCGCGCCAGACGGTAAGGTGTTACGCACCTGGGGTAAAGCGCCGCCTGTCGGCGCGAACCAGCCACCCCGACCTGGCGAATTCGTCGATGTTGTGGATCTTGCTCTGACGCCGAACGGCTCTGTGTACGTGGCCGACACCGGGGCCAACAACTTACAACTCTTTGACGCAGGGGGTAAGTTTCTTGCGTCTGCTAATAACGATGTACTACAGCTTTTTGCCGGCAACGGATTAGGAGCATCTCTTGATGGCGGTGTGTATATGGCCGATACGGGCCACGATGCCTTGTTGAAGATACCACCCCTTGCCCTCAGCGGTACACCAAAGCTACAGCGCCAGGATCTTACCATTATCACCGGCGCAGGTAGCAGCCAGCCGAAATTATCGCAACCTGTGGACGTAGTTGCTGACCCGCGCGGCTCCGGGAATCTCTACTCAGTTGACCTGAAGAACCGTATTGTGCAACTCAACTCGAGCGGGGTTATCGTCAAACAATGGCCCGTGCAAGTTGGCACCGCCGAAGGTGGGAGTAGACTTGCCATAAGCCCAGACGGCGCTACGATTTATATGAGTGATCCTGACCGCCAGCGGGTAGCCGTAGTTGATCTAGCAAGTGGGAGGGTTAGCTTTTTCGGTGGAGCTGGGGGTGATGCGGGCCAGTTCCGTGGGCCGAGCGGCGTCGCGGTCGGTTCAGATGGCCGAGTATACGTCCTTGATCGTTTGAACACCAACGTGCAGGTATTTACAGTAGGTAAGTAACGACGTTGCACTCTCACGAAGCATGGTACATTCAGCATCGCTTGCGGGTGTGCGCCTGAGATGATAACCCCTACTGGACGGGCGCGAGGGGGCTGAGAGGGCCTCTAAAGGAGATCGGATGAGCAGGAGAGACGACAAGTGACACTCGACAGGGCAACTAAGCGGCCAATGGTTGTGGCTGTTATGCCTGCCTATAACGCCGCAAAGACGCTGGAGAAGACCCACGGCGATCTTCCAAGCGATGTAGTGGACAAGGTAATACTGGTTGATGACGCCAGTCAGGACAACACACCTGAGGTTGCTCGGCGCCTGGGCCTCGATGTGGTAGTACATACACAAAACAAAGGCTATGGCGGCAATCAGAAGACCTGCTACCTTGAGGCGCTGATGGCGGGAGCGGATATAGTGGTCATGGTACATCCCGACAACCAGTATGACGCCACTCGCGTGCCTGCTATGATAAAGCCTATTGTCGAGGGTAGAGCCGACCTGGTAATGGGATCACGGCTGCTGGGCGGCCGAGCCGTTACGCTCAAGGGCGGGATGCCAATCTGGAAGTATGTCTCCAACCGCTTTCTGACTACTGTTGAGAATCTGGTGCTCGGCACACGACTTTCAGAAGCGCATACCGGCTTCCGCGCTTATTCACGCAGGCTCTTGACCACCATACCCTTCTTGCTTAACTCAGACGACTTTGTTTTCGACAGTGAGGTTATAGCGCAGACGGTGGCCTTCGGCTTCAATATAGCTGAAGTGCCCGTGCCGACGCGCTACTTCCCCGAAGCCTCAAGTGTGAATTTCCGCCGTAGCGTCATCTATGGGCTGGCGACCCTCAACGTGGCGAGAAAATACTGGCTCAACAAGCTGGGCATAAAGCGCTATGCCATCTTTCGCAAGCCCTTGTCCAGAGTATTGAGTAACGAGTACAAAGAACGAATCTTCAACGCCAGGCGCCATGTATGATGAAGAAGAACAGCCTAATCTCTAATCCCCTGCTCTATTCAAGGAGTTCAGTTTTTGTTTAAATCAAAGCAGTTTATCATCGGCATAGCCGTCAGCCTCGTCTTCCTTGCGTGGGCGTTATCGAAGGAGGACCTGGGGGCTGTTTGGCAGGGCATCCTGGCGGCGCACTACTGGGCGCTTATACCGGCGCTTGCTCTCTACTTCGTAGGAGTCTGGGTGCGGGCAGTCCGGTGGCGCATTCTATTGAAGCCGATTGCGCCCAAAGTCTCCCTGGGCAAGACATTCGAGGTGGTAGTAATCGGCTATATGGCTAATGATGTCCTACCTGCACGTATAGGCGAGTTGGTGCGTGCTTACGTGCTGAGCATGCGTGAGGACGTGCGTAAGACTGCTACGCTCGCGACGATCCTGGTCGAGCGCATCTTCGATGGGCTAATCATGATCGGTTTCGCAGCTGTAGTGGTGCTCATCGTGACAACGATGCAGTCAGGGGCGCTGCAAACCGGGCCTGAGCACCAACTGGGCACTCTTCTCAGTGAGCGTGGTGGTCTACTCGGTGTGCTGGCGGCGCTTTTGATTCTGGCGTTGCTGGTCTTTGTCACCATTGCATCTTCACGTAGCCGTGCCGAACGGGCTATCGGTTTCACCCTTCGCTTCGTTCCGGGCCGCTTGCATGAAAGAGTTGAGAAGCTGGCAGGTTCCTTCATAGATGGTCTTGGCTCGCTACGCAGCGCTTCGGGGTTGGCCTCGGTCTTCGGTCTTTCCGTAGTCGCCTGGCTCTTTGAAGCAGGGATGTACTATGTGCTTGGCACATGGGGCTTTGATCTGCGCGGCTTTTCCGGCGGGCCGCTTCCTTTCTACGCTTATGTGCTTGCCACAGCAATCGCCAACCTCAGTACGCTGATCCCACAAGCCCCCGGCTTCATCGGAGTTTTCGATGCTATAGCCAAGGTGGTGCTCGTAGGGGCATTCGGCGTGGCGAGCCAGCCTGCCACATCGTACGTGCTGGTGCTTCATGCCGCGCTCCTTATCCCCATCAGCATACTGGGCTTTGTCTACCTGGCGCGGGAGAGCCTTTCGTGGCGCGACCTCACCAACCTTGAGGAGCAGCGCCTGCAAGCTTCAACTCAGGCTCACGAAATGGAAGGGCCTCTCAGCGACATAGAATTGGCCCAGGATGGAAAGCTGCCCACCGACGAGGAAGTGGTCAGCAAAGACGAAGCTGCACGCAGTGAGCTTCGCATTCACAATCAGCCTTAGCAACGGCCAATACTGAAGGAGCAGGTGACAAACTTTGGATCTGATACAAGCGCTTGTACTGGGTTTAGTTCAGGGACTGACTGAGTTCTTACCGATATCCTCTTCAGCTCACCTGATAATCGTGCCATGGCTCTTCGGCTGGACTGACCCTGCTATCACAAGCTTGCAGTTTGACGTAGCGCTTCATATGGGCACCTTGATAGCGGTGCTCGTCTACTTCGCCGCAGATTGGCGCAGATTTATATCGGCCTTCGTCCGCTCGGTTGCTGAGAGACGTATTGGCGACGACCCTGACCGCCGGGTGGCCTGGTTCATCTTGCTGGCTACGATACCTGGCGCGATAGTTGGGCTGCTCGCTGAGAGCAAAATAGAGGACCTCTTTCACGAGCCTGCCAACTTGCGCACCGGCTTGACGATTATCGCCGTTATGATGATAGTCGTGGGTGGCTTGTTGCTTATTGCGGAGCGCGTTGGTAAACACCTCGTGCAGATGAGCAGCATGCGCCTCAACACCGCTCTGGCTATCGGCTTCGCCCAGGCTTTCGCCGTTATACCTGGTGTGTCGCGCTCCGGCAGCACCATCACTGCCGGCCTTTTCGTGGGCCTCACGCGTGAGGCGGCGGCCCGTTTCTCCTTCCTCATGGCGACCCCTATCATCCTGGGCGCGGGGCTAAAGAATCTCTATGAGCTTATTAAATTGCCCGGCGGGTTGCCTGCCAACCAGCAGCTAGGCTTTCTCGTAGGCTTTGGTGCAGCCGCTATATCGGGCTTCCTATGCATTTTCTTCTTGCTCCGTTACCTGCAACGTAACTCAACAGTGCCTTTCATCTGGTATCGCTTCTTCATCGGGCTTATGATCCTGGCGCTCCTCTTTCTTGGCTTCAGAGCTTAACGCATTCGTGCGAGTCGAGATGAGTTGGTGGGGTGTGGGCCTTTTGCAACATTCCTGATCCAACTTCTGCATCACCTTGCTTGCCAGGTCCCCTCTTGTAATCAGAACAGACGTGCGGTATAATTACCTCTAGAAGACAAGCCGCCTACCACATCTTGTGGAAAACTTATCCACGATCGCTCCTTCCAGCTAAATCTTGTGCAAAACCCTATTGACAGAGTATATATTGTGGTCTAAGATGACAAGGCACAACATCTTGGGCATACTAAATGCTATACACAACATTTAGTAGCTCTAACGCCAGGATGAGGTATAAAAATGAAATGCCCTTATTGCCACCAGGAAGATACTCAGGTCACTGATAGCCGCCTCACTGCGGACGGCGACGCCGTGAAGCGTCGCCGTCGCTGCAAGCAGTGCGGCAGGCGCTTCACCACCTATGAACGCATCGAGAGGATCGGCCTCATGGTGGTCAAGAAGGACAACACGCGGGAAGAGTACAGCCGCGACAAGCTCGCCCGGAGCATCGAAGTGGCCTGCACCAAACGCCCCGTCCCTGCCGACCAACTCGAGGAGGCGGTCAACGATATTGAAGCCCATCTCTTCAAACTGGGTGCTTCAGAGGTATCCACAGAAGCCATCGGGGAAAAGGTGATGCATAAGCTGCGTGAGCTTGACGAGGTTGCATACATACGCTTCGCTTCTGTCTACCGTAACTTCGCAGATCTCGAGGAAATGCGAGAAGCAATGGAGGGTGTAGGCACTCTCCTTCCAGGCGAACGCGATCTGGATACCATGCCCCATTCTGAAGAGCCGGAGAGTAGAGGGAGGACAAGGGGATAACCTTCCCCGCTCACCCAAAATGCACGTTCCATGAGCGGCACGTGCGAGGAGACTGCCATGCATATTCCGCGTTTATTCACACAGACCACCGACCCTTATTCATCTCTACAGTTCGTGCCGCGCACGTCCAAGATCAGCAACACCGACGGCACAGTTGTCTTCAAAGCCGAAAATGTTATGGTGCCGGAAGGCTGGTCGCAGGTCGCGACCGACATTCTAGCTCAGAAGTATTTCCGCAGGGCCGGCGTGGCTGCTGCTCTAAAGAGGATACCCGAAGAAGGCGTACCCGAATGGCTGTGGCGTTCCGAGCCTGACGAAAAGGCGCTCAGTAAGCTGGCGGAGGGCACGCCCAGCTTCGGTGGCGAGCTAGACTCGCGCCAGGTCTTTCATCGGCTTGCAGGCTGCTGGACCTACTGGGGCTGGAAGGGGGGTTACTTCTCCTCCGAAGAAGACGCCCGCAGCTACTACGACGAGATGCGCTATATGCTAGCCACGCAGCGTGCCGCCCCCAACTCGCCACAGTGGTTCAACACAGGGCTGCACTGGGCATACGGCATCGCAGGTCCGGCGCAGGGTCACTACTATGTAGACCCCGCCGACGAAGAGCTGCACAAGTCTACGTCGGCGTACGAGAGGCCGCAGCCCCACGCCTGTTTCATCCAATCTGTGAATGACGACCTGGTGAATCCCGGCGGCATCATGGACCTGTGGACCCGCGAGGCGCGCATCTTCAAATACGGCTCAGGTACCGGCTCCAATTTCTCGGCTGTACGAGGTGAGGATGAGCCCCTCTCCGGCGGCGGCAAATCCTCCGGCTTGCTCTCGTTCCTGAAGATAGGCGACCGCGCGGCTGGCGCGATCAAGTCGGGTGGCACCACCCGCCGTGCTGCTAAGATGGTTATCCTGGACGTAGATCACCCTGACGTTGAGAAGTTTATAGATTGGAAAGTGATTGAGGAGCAAAAGGTTGCAGCGCTTGTGGCAGGCTCTATAGTATGCCGCAAGCACCTGAATCTGGTTATGCAAGCATGGCACGCCAGGGAAGATGGCTCAGAAGCTGATAAGCCAACTTCCGAAAGGCACTACAAGAAGGTTTTGCGCGAAGCGCGTATCGCAGGTGTACCCGATGGTTTGCTGGTGCGGGCGGTTGGCCTGGCCGAACAGGGTGAGAAAAGCTTCGACTTCCCGATTTATGACACCGATTGGGAGGGTGAAGCTTACTTTACCGTCTCCGGGCAAAACGCCAACAACTCAATCCGCATGTCTAACAGCTTCATCGAGGCTGTGCAGAAGGATAAGGAGTGGGACCTGTTGCAGCGCACTAACCACAAGCCTAGCAAGACCTTGCCCGCCCGCGACCTCTGGGACCGCATAGGCAAGGCAGCCTGGGCCTCTGCCGATCCGGGTTTGCAGTACGACACCACCATCAACGAGTGGCACACCTGCCCGAACGATGGCCGTATCAACGCCAGTAATCCATGCTCGGAATACATGTTCCTGGATGATACAGCCTGCAATTTGGCTTCTTTCAACCTTATGCACTTTCTGGGCGACGACCCCGATACTCTGCTCGACATACCTGCTTATCGCCATGCCAATCGCCTGTGGACCCTTGCCCTTGAGATCAGCGTGGCAATGGCACAATACCCAAGCCAGGAGATCGCCTCGCGCTCCTATCTGTACCGCACTCTGGGTCTGGGTTATGCCAACCTGGGCGCGCTCCTGATGCAGCTAGGCATTCCATACGACTCTCCGAAGGCGTATGCGCTTTGCGGCGCTATCACAGCTATCATGACAGGGGTGGCCTACGCCACCTCGGCCGAGATCGCCTCCGAGCTTGGCGCTTTCAACCGCTACGAAGCCAACCGCGAGCCTATGCTCCACGTGGTGCGTAATCACCGCCGCGCCGCTTACAACGCCAATGACTCTGAATATGAGGCGTTGACTGTAAAGCCCGCAGGTATCTCTCCCGCCAACTGTCCGGCGGGCCTGCTGGCAGCAGCCAGGCAAGCCTGGGACGAGGCTCTGGAGAAGGGCGAGAAGTCGGGCTATCGCAACGCTCAGGTCACGGTGATCGCCCCGACCGGTACAATCGGACTTGTCATGGACTGCGACACCACGGGCATTGAGCCGGACTTTGCCCTCGTCAAGTTCAAGAAGTTGGCGGGCGGTGGATACTTCAAGATCATCAACCAGTCGGTGCCACCTGCCTTACAGAATCTCGGCTACACCCCTGAGCAGATCGCGGATATTATCAACTACTGTGTTGGGCATGGCACTCTCGCAGGCTCACCTGCGATTGACCATGATGCGTTGCGCGAGGTCGGCTTCGATGACGAAGGAATAGGCAGGCTGGAGGCGGCTCTCCCCTCAGCTTTTGAGCTACAGTTCGCCTTCAGCCCATTCGTTCTTGGCGAGGAGTTTTGCCGCGAGCAGCTTGGCCTCACAGACGAGCAGATCAACAGCCGCGAGGGCATACTGTCGTACCTCGGCTTTAGCAAAGCAGAAATCGCAGCCGCCAACGACTATGTTTGTGGCACGATGACCGTCGAAGGCGCGCCGCATCTGTTGGGCGAGCACCTGCCTGTCTTCGACTGCGCCAACAGATGTGGCCGTAAAGGTACGCGCTATCTCAGCCCAGGCTCGCACCTGCACATGATGGCGGCGGCTCAACCCTTCATCTCCGGCGCTATCTCTAAGACAATCAACATGCCCACCGACACCACGATCCGCGATGTAGAAGATGTCTACATGAAGGCATGGCGGCTGATGCTCAAGGCAGTGGCAATCTACCGCGACGGCTCCAAGCTGAGCCAGCCTCTCAACAGCCTGGGTGCTGAGGAGGAAGAAGAGGCTGAGGAAAGCGCGTCATCGGGCATACCAATAAGCCAGCGTGTGCTGCAAATGTCGGCCTTCGCTGCTGATAACATCGCCCGTGAAGTACGCCGCCAGAAGCTGCCCAACCGCCGCTCAGGTTACACTCAGAAGGCCACGATTGGAGGGCAGAACCTTTACGTGCGTACCGGCGAGTATGAGGATGGCCGTCTTGGTGAAGTCTTCATAGACATGCACAAAGAGGGTGCGGCTTTCCGATCAGTTATGAACTGTTTTGCCATAGCCGTATCGCTGGGCTTGCAGTACGGCGTGCCTCTTGAGGAGTATGTTGACGCATTCATCTACACGCGCTTTGAGCCAAGCGGCAGGGTCATCGGCAACGATCACATCAAGATGGTTACCTCGGTCATAGACTACATCTTCCGCGAGCTTGCTATCTGCTACCTCGACCGCCTGGACCTTGCTCACCTGCCTGAGGCGGAAGCGAATAGGGGCGATGTAGTGCAGAACTCGGAGAGCCAGCCCCCAAAAGCTAAACCGGTGATCGGCCCGGCGGCAACCGCTGGCCCATCACCCCACTTACAGTCCCCTGCTAACGGTAACGGCAACGGCTACACTAATGGGCACACAAATGGAAACGGCCATGCCGTCCATGCCGAGGCCACGTCCGAAGTTCTAGCCCAAACAGCGGTGCTCCTCAAGCCCGAACCGAGCAAACAGGAGCAGATCGCCGAAGCCCGGCTGAAAGGCTACGAAGGCGAAAGCTGCCCTGAGTGCGGCCAGTTCACAATGGTGCGCAACGGCACCTGCCTCAAGTGTGCCAGCTGCGGCAGCACGAGCGGTTGTAGCTAGGAAGATGTCGCTCATAGAAGCGCTAACCCTAAGGTATGATAAGCCGTAAAGAGTAGAGCCGTGCGACCCAAAGTTGGGTCGCACGGCTCTACTCTTTAGCAATGGCGCACGCGCTGACTTGCATTGGCCCTCTTACCAGCAACAGTAAGCGTTCGCTCTCAGGGGCCTTTGGTGTCTGCCCAACCTCTCCCCTATTTTCATCAGTAATGGTGGCCCGCAGGGTCATGCCTTATTCTGAACGCTTACTCTGAACGCTTACTTGCCATAAGGGGCTTGCGTTTCGAGTGAATCGCTGTTATGATTTGCGCTACAAACCCGCCGAGCATGGGCTATACGCTTGTGACTCGTTCTATATCTTCTTGTCCGTCTTACATGCTCCTTCAGAGGTGATTCACTTACGGTAAACCGGAGGGAACAATGAAATATGCCATACTATTCGTTTTCTTCCTAATCGCCCTGGGCGGTTGTTCTGCGGGAGGGCTGTCCGCCACTACACCCGTACTATCAACTTCCACTCCCCTTCCCCTTGCCACAGCTACGGCCATTCCAACCAGGGCTGCTATACCTGAAAGTACCCTGATCCCCACTGTTACTGCGGTGTCGGCGCTGCCTTCTGAGACCCCGATAGCCGTGCTGCCAACGGCTACTGCGGACGTCTATACCTTCTTAGCACATGTTAACTATCAAGATAGCATTGGCACAGATGTAGTTGCAGGCGTTATTAAATACACCGGTGAAGAAACTATCGCCGTGCCGGATGTTGCAGTTACCTTGAAAGATGCAAACGGCGCTGTCCTGGCAACGCAGAAAGTGTTTGTGATGCCTGACCTCATCAAGCCGGGCAGTCTTATTCCGTATAAGGCTCAGTTTACAACCCCTCCCCCGGACTGGAAGAACTTTGAGACCATAATACGGAGTGATGAAACAAACATGTCCAGCGTTGATTCGTACTATGGTGACCTGACGGTGACGCAGAGCCATCTCACAAGTGGTGGGCAGTCTTCTACCGGGCCGCAGGTCCTGGGATCTGTCAAAAACACAGGTACCGGCGAGGCGAGCCTGGTGCAAGTAATCGGTGCATTGTGGAACGACAAGAACGAATTGCTGGATGTAAGTTCCGGCTTTACCACCATTCCCGATCTTTCCCCCGGCGACGACAGTGCCTTCCAAATCGACTTTTCGAATGGCGAAGGCGCTACGAAGTTCGATCTGGTGGTCTCCGCCTTCAAGAAATAAGCTTCACGACAGCCTCTATGTAGCACAAATTATATTCTAATTCAGTAGCGCGGGTCCGGTGAGGGATCAGCCTTCACCGGACCCGCGCTACGGCTTTAAGCCCCGAAAAGTAACGTTCCAGGCCAGGCCCCCAACACATCTATACGACCCACTATGGCAACGGAGCACTCACCTCTCCTATAACTTTTCCTCTTCCCAAGCTGTAGGTGTTATAAGAATCTATTACAACTGTAGTCCCTGGTCACCCTTCCAATTATGTTATAATAGAACAGTCGTTCCATTACTCTCGCTTCGTCTCTTTGCGCTTCTATCCTTGTAGCTCATCAAGTAAGGTAAGGAGATAAATTAGATGGCTGCGTTACTCAACCACACACAGGGTTACTTAGATGTCGGCGGCGCGCAGCTCCACTATGAGGCGGCGGGCGAAGGCCACCCTCTAACATTGATCCACGCCGGCGTCGCCGACCTGAGCATGTGGGACGACCAGTTCCATCTTTTCGCCCAGCGTTATCGCGTGATACGCTATGATGTCAGGGGCTACGGCAAGAGCTTTACCGGGGACGTGCCCTTCTCAAATCGCCACGACCTTTACTTGTTGCTGGAGCACCTGGGCGTTAGCAAGAGCTACCTGCTTGGGTTATCACGCGGCGCGCAGATAGCCACCGACTTTACTCTGGAGCGCCCTGGGATGGTAGATGCTCTGATAACATGCGCCCCAGGTCTCAGCGGCCTTGAGCCACAAGCTACTGAAATCGAGATGCAGATTATCGACGAGATGATGCAGGCAATCGAGGCCGGCGATTTCCCACGCCTGGCGAGCCTGGATGTGCAGATGTGGGCCGATGGTCCAGGCCAGCCGCGTGGACGAGCAGGCAACCACACGGGCGAGCGCGTCTTCAGGATGTCTCTCGACAACTACACTAAACATGCTGTAGAAGGTCAGCCCCAGGTGCTGGAACCACCCGCCATAGGCCGCCTCGCTGAGATACAAGCGCCCACCCTGGTAATCGCAGGCGACCTGGACGCCAGCGGCGTTACGGTGGCCGCTGATCGCCTGGCGCAAGGAATAGCAGGTGCAAAGAAGGTAGTAGTCCCCGGCACAGCGCACATGATTAACCTCGAAAAGCCGCAAGAGTTCAACAAAGTAGTGCTGGACTTCCTGGCGACGAGCAGTGAGGAGTGAGCAATAAGACCTCTCCACATCCTCTCCACGATTTTCCCCATGTTATCAACACCCTACTCACGACTAACGCACAAGTTAGGCTGACCGTGCTATTATGAGCATGGAAATATACTTCCGCACACTCTAAGTTGTGCCGAGTGCCAAGAGTTCCGGGTGAAAGTTGCCGCTATAACAGGCACGGTTCATGGAGAAAATTTATGCTACAACCCTCATCATCAACTTTACCTTCCATTAGTGATCTCCTCTCGAAAGGCAAGCAAGCAGCCATGACCGGCCAGCGCGATCTTGCTCGGGAGATGCTCGCCTACGTTGTCTACCTCGACCCGGCCAACGCTGATGGCTGGCTCTGGTTGAGCGGCGTGGTAGACTACCCTGAGCAGGTGCGCTACTGCCTTGAGAGGTCTTTGCGTATAGAACCACATAACGCGCGTGCACTGCGCGGTATCGAATGGCTGGATGCCCGACAGCAAGAGATAAACGAAGCCAGGGCAGCCGCCGAGCGGGTCAAACCATACTGGCAGACTTCTAAGCCCAAGCCCCTTCTTAACCTGGTGAAGAACCAGGGACAGATGACCGCTACAGGCGAATCAAACCGCCACGTGGCAAGCTGGACTTCTGTCGGCCTGACTCTCCCTAACTCCAAGGTTTCCCGTAGCAACGCCCCAACTACTCCTGTCTCTGCCGCCACCCTTGACCGCATCACAGGGTCGAGTGCGCCCATAGCCGATCCTGAGTATCGTGAAGAAGTACTTGGCGAGGGGAGCGAGCTTTCGCCCCGCTTTGTCACCAACTTAGCTTTACATAATCTACTGAAAGCTACAGAAAAGGTGACAGGAGATACAGGGCTGCAAGGGATGCTCGCCATGTCCGGGCTTGAAGCACTGGCGGGCAGCACACCCGAAGCCGACGAGCAGCCTGCCCTCAACTATACGCGTTTCAGCGCCTTCACCGAAGCGATGGAAGAGTTTTACAACCACGCTGTAGAGCCGATGGAGCAGAAAGTCGGGCGTGAGATGTTCCGACAAGAGCTTGCCAACAAAGGTAAAATGGCTGCAATGAAAGGGATTGGCTTCAAAAGGATGTCACCCGAAAAGAAGCTTCGCAATGTACTGGAAGAGCTTGCCGATGTGCACGCCCGTATGGGCATAGAGGCCTACTTCGAGGAACACGAACAGGGCTATCTTTTCGTGCTGGAGACCTGCCCCTACTGCTATGCTCGCCTAAGCAACGCCCGCTGCAATGTCACCACAGGTTTTATAGCCGCCGGAGTAGAGTGGGCGACCGGCAGGTCCTTGCGGGTTGAAGAAGTAAGCTGTAGAGGCGTAGATGAGGAATACTGCGGTTACTGGATACCAGCTGATTAACCATGGATTGGTGCTACAAGGGGGCCACATCTATAAGTGAAGACTGGGCGTGGAGCGCCGCGCCCTCCCCCTTTTTTCGGTAGTGTTTCAGATTTTGTGTAATTTCGCTGGAAGCAAGCACGGCCTCTACGAAATTACACAATTATCGACATACAGCCCTTTTTTCTTATCTTTAGATAAGTGCCGCGCCGGTTTGCCCTTATCGGCACCTTGTCATCTCGTTATACTGTATGCAGCGCCCATTAGCTGCTAGGTCGCAACCTGCTGTAGCTGTTACTCGTTACAGTTTCAACCGCATATCCTACTACCACTTTCACAGCAATCTGTCACACCCGCCAAGTATATACAGGCGCTTGCCCCTGGCTCGCGGAGCTTCGGTGAGCGCAGAAAAAGATAGATATAATGCCACATTCTGGAAATTTCCTCAAAAGGTACCTCTATTTAGCCCTCCTTCTCGTCAGTATGGCGGCGCTGCTCGTTTCGGCGCAGCCTTTTGCGGGCGCGGTGATAGTGCGCGCCCAGGATGCACCTTCCACCCCGACCTGGATTACCCCTAGAGGCGGCAAGCCTTTCTTTGTAATCGGGGCCAACTACGAAGGCCCTGTAGACCGCGCGTGGATGATGTGGGACAGCGACAAGTTTGATCCCGCGCTGATTGACGCCGATTTTGCGCGGGCACGCTCTGTCGGTATCAACACATTGCGTATCTTCGTGCAAAAGTCGCTGCGCGATGATATCAATGCCGGTGACTTCTCAAAACTCGACACGGTAACATCTCTGGCTCGGAAGCACGGCCTCTATCTGATAGTGACTTTTACCGATTGGCCCGAGGCTGACCTGGCGCGCGCCGCAGACCTCAACGGGCGTATCGCTGCGCATCTGGCTTCAGAGCCGTCCATACTGGCTTACGATGTGAAGAACGAGCCTCAGTTCACCGATATTGCCGGAGCGATTTACCCGTCTATTACTCTTACGGTGCCTTTACAGTCTCCTGACCTTATTTTGGCTTATGGAGAGCCTGTGCCCCGTTCCTCTATCGCTGACTACCGCCAGCAGCAAGGCAAGTCTATAATCCCCACGCGTATGACAGATGATCAGGCGTACATCATGGCTAATTACTACGAGCTATACAAAGAGTTCCTCGATGCCGGTACGGCCTGGGTCAACAAAAATAACGGCACCACCCTCGACTACATGGACTCGCCAGACTCAGCACCGTGGACGCCGCTCCTCAACGCCATAGATGGTACTCTATCTGCCTGGGTAGAGACGCAAGTTGCCGCCGTCAGGCAAGCCGACCCAGGCCGCCCTATAACGGTTGGCTACAGCAACATTGTCTTCGCCAAGCTCCCATCTAACAGGTCTCTCACCTTCCAGTCTCTCCATCGTTTCACCCCACACGGCTATTCAGGACTTACCGGCACCTTCAACGTGCTCACCAACCTCCAGCGCACCTTTGCAGGGGAGCCTCTACTCCTCGAGGAGTTTGGCTACCCCGGCGAGGTGCAGGGCGCGGGGGGAAACATCACCGGCTATGATCCGCGCAGCACAGCCAACCTGGAGACAGCAGTATGGACTTATCTTTACAGCAAAGGTTTTGCAGGTGGGGCCAAGTGGATGCTCAATAACTTTCCCCAGGGTAATAACCCATCGGAGAACTCCTACGGCCTCTTTGACAACACCGGTCAGCCCAAGATCACCGCACAGGCTCTCAAGCAGCTTGCCACAGTCTTCAGCCGCTCGGCCCCTGGTACAATGTCTACCGTTCAATCCGATGCAAGCTATGCTGTCAGCTATGCTTACACATCGCCTGACGGTCTGATAGCCGGCGGCACAGTATATACAGGCACAAACTTTATCTACAGGTCGGGCGCGCCGTCGCAGGTCGTGATGGACAACGCCGGAGGCAACATCACTCTATTTGCCACCGACGTTGCTACCGCCGACCTCAACCTGCCCGGCATATTCGGAGTTTCGACAAGCGAGTTAGGCCGCGTCACCCTGACGGGGTCGCGCCCGGGCGGTGAGCCTTTCACGCCTACCGTGCCTTCTCTGGTTGGCGATTGGCTCCAGGTCAGCTTACTTCCTCTGAACAACTACCGGCTCACCACCGTGCCGCGTGCGGTTGAGCCTGCTGTGGCGCAGGCGGACCCCAACACAGTCTATTTCCCTCAGACTGCCCATAACCTCAGTGGTGATTTCCTGCGATACTGGCAAACACATGGCGGTCTGAACACCTTCGGCTATCCGCTCAGCGAAGCCTTTACCGAGAATGGCTACACGGTGCAATATTTCGAGCGCAACCGCTTCGAGCTACACCCTGAGAACCAATCCCCTTATAATGTGCTGCTGGGCCGACTCGGTGCAGACGCATCCGCAGGCCGTAAATTTCCGCAAATAGTTCCTTTCGCGTCCACTCCTGATCACCTCTACTTCGCGGAGACGGGGCACTCGCTCAACTCTGCTTTCCTGGCCTACTGGCAAAAGAATGGCGGCCTGGCGCAGTTTGGATATCCTATCTCCGAGGAGGTGAAGGAAACAAGCGCCACCGACGGCAAAGAGTATACCGTGCAATACTTCGAGCGTGCCCGATTTGAGTACCACCCTGAGTTCACTGGAACCGACGGGCAGGTGCTCCTGGGCTTGCTCGGGGCCGACTCGATGAAAGCCAAAGGCTGGCTACCCTAACGGCTGTTATAAACTCTTACGAGTGAATCTCAGAAACTGTCTGAAAAGTCTAACCGAGTAACGATAACAGGGTCAGAATAACCTTCAAACCCACAGAACAGGCCGCCAAATTGGTAACTTCTGCCCGATATTCGCCCTACTATCCTGATGGATGAGCCGCCAAACTGACTTTTCAGACAGTTTCTCAGAATAGGGGTATGGACGCGAAGCAACTCTGTTATACTTGACAGCCATACCACACGCAGTGTAGGAGGGACAGAGAAGTGGTCCGCCTGGACGACGTTCTTACAGCCCGAGAGATTATCGGAAAGAGGCTGGTGCGCACGCCACTCTTGCGCAATGCTGCCCTAAGTGCGCGCATTGGTCGTCCTATCTACCTGAAGCTCGAAAACCTGCAACAGACCGGTTCCTTCAAGCCACGCGGCGTGCTGACCAAGATTGCCTCTCTCAACGCCGAAGAGATGGCGCATGGGCTGATCACCATCTCGGCCGGGAACCACGCCCAGGCCCTGGCGTACTCAGCGCAGGCGAGCGGGGTCCACTGCACGGTGGTCATGCCTTCCACTGCCCCGGCCAGCAAGGTAGCTAATACCCGCAATTACGGCGCAGAAGTCATCTTGCACCCCGACTCGATCACGCTGTTGCAGCGCATGCGAGTTGAGCAGGAGGCGCATGGGTACACATACGTCGCCCCCTTCGACGATCCGCATATTATTGCCGGGCAAGGCACCGTTGGTCTGGAAGTGATGGAAGACCTGCCGGAGGTTGCTACCGGGGCTGCTGCCCTGGTCGTGCCCATTGGGGGCGGCGGGCTGATCTCCGGGATCGCCACAGCGGTCAAGGGGCGGAATCCCGCCGTGCGCGTGTTTGGCGTGGAGCCCGATGGTGCACCCACCATGTTCAACAGCCTCGCCGCAGGTCACGCTATCCATCTTGACCGCGTGAGCACAATCGCCGACGGATTGGCGGCTCCTTTCGCGGGTGAGTGGACTTACAGCATCATCCGAGAGCTTGTGGACGATGTAGTGCTGAT
>DAHVFG010000002.1:0-64944 GCA_027317125.1 Chloroflexota bacterium
GCGTCAGGCAGGTGCCGCATACGGGCAAGCGCATCTTGCTCTCTTTGCAAGCCTGCCGCCGCAGCCCCCGACCCCCACTTGATGAGGGCGAAAGGTATCTGCGCATCTCGCTCCGCAAGGAAGAAGATGTGTTTGTCACGCCTGCCTTCGGCACGTGCCATATGTAACAACGACAGAGGACGTTGTACCGGGTGCCCTGCCGCCGCCTCCAGCAACGCTGTTGGAATCGCTCCATCCAGCAGGGCTATCATTGCGCCTCGCCGTCTCGCCAGACCGGCAGGCAAGGGAGCCGCCCGCCTTGCGTCCAGCGCCGCCCGATCTCGTCGAGCCGCGCTCCCAAGCTGAGGGGTGGCTGCAAAGCTGTGTCAAATAGCTTGAGGGCTGCGCCGGTTGCGGGGCGCAGCCGCCAGTCCGCATCCTGACTTCGCTCGATCACGTGCCACTCGGAAGGGCGCAGCGCTGGCGCTGCGCTGCGAATCCGCGCGGGCAATCCCGCCGTTCGAGCGCCGCAGACAAAGAGCACGCCCCCAGGCTCAAGACCCGAGGCGAGAAGCCGCCACCACGAGGGTTGTGGAGTTGCTGATCTGTGGTCGAGCACCACTACTGAGTACGCAGTGGCGAGAGGCAGTTGTTCCATAGCCGGGGCACGAGATGATCGGTGCAAGCCGGCAGAGCCGCCACAGTAGTAACGAACCTCCCCCGCTGCCATAGGCGCGATCCAGAGCCAGCGTGCTCCTGCCCACAAGGGCAGCGCTACCGCCCACGATGGCAACCCTGTGAACGCGCCTGTGTTGGATTGAGACCCCGAAGGCTGAGACAACACGTTGCTCCTCATCGCCCGTGGTTAGTTACGAGTGACTACCACCACAGACCACTGATGCAGCGGGTTTGTGCTCCTTCCCGCGTTATGTTAGAATGACGCTGCTCGCGCCATCGTTTTAGAAGGCACGTCGCGACCCTCTCTGCTGTGCAGTCGCAGTGATGCAGCGGCGCGGCAATAGCAAAACGGATATTGTGATCCGACCAATCACACCTGGCGCAATCAGAAATCAGAAAAGTGAAGCACAGTATATCACAACAGGTAAAATTATTGCTTGCTGGTAAATGTTCAGATTTAGGGTGGAGCAACCTTCTTGGGGTATCTGTGGAGGCGTACCCTTACGCACCCTCACCCCAAACCCCCTCTCCCATGAAGGGAGAGGGGGCTTTGTTGCTGGGGAGTATATCTCCCATGAAGGGAGAGGGGCATGGGGTGAGGGGAGGGACGCCCCTGCACCCCAACTCTGAACGCTTACGCTTGCTGCGCTACATAGTTATCTCGCTACATAGTTGTCTATAGTATGGCGAAGAAAGTTCGGGTTTTGCAGATCATAGATAAGGTTGGGAACGCCGGTGCGGAGGTGTTGCAACGGACCTTTGCCGAGGGCCTGGACCGCACACGCTTCGACCTTTATGTTTGCGGTCTGCGCCCCCGGCCCGGTTCTATAACCGTGCCCGCGCTAAAGGCTCTGGGTGTGCCTGTTATCGTTCTCAACCAGCACGCCTCCTACGACTTGCCCTCGCTACTGCGCCTAGTCAGGTATATACGACGTCATAAAATTGATATTATACATACGCACCTGCAAGGTGCCGACATTATGGGGCGTATGGCTGGCTTTGCGACGCGACGGCCTGTGGTCTCCACAATCCACAATGGGCTTATAGACCTCGATGAGGAGCCGCGCCACCGGCAACTCTTAGAGAGGTGGACAGCGCACCTGTGGTGCCGAAAGCTGGTAGTGGTCTCGGAGCTATTGCGCGAAGAGGTGGCCCAGTGGTTCGGCTTCCCTCTGAGTCGTGTGCTAACCATCGCCAATGGTGTGGACACCGACCGCTTCTATCGCAGGCCTGACTTTGATCGAGCCGCTGTCAAGCAGGCTCTGGTCGGTGGCGACTTCCCTCTGGTAACTAATCTTGCCCGGCTGACGCCGCAAAAAGGGCAGGAGTATCTGGTGAAAGCGGCCCGGGTCGTTACTCTATCGCGCCCTGATGTGCGCTTCGCCGTGCTGGGTGAAGGTCCTCTACTTGGTGATTTGCAGGAGCAGGCCGTTGAACTGGGAGTTGCCGACAACTTCGTTTTCGCCGGCTTTCGTGACAACGTGCCCGACATACTCGCCGCCAGCGATCTATTTGTCCTTTCATCGCTCTGGGAGGGGATGCCGGTGGCGCTGCTCGAAGCTATGTCGGCGGGCTGTGCTACAGTGAGCACTGACGTGGGAGGAGTGGCCCAGGTGGTTCGGGATGGAGTTACAGGGTTGCTGGTGCCGCCAGCAGATGCCGAAACGCTGGCACTGAGCATTCTTCGCTGCATCAACGACCCCGGCCTTAGCAGGCGGCTTGGTGAGGCGGCACGCGCCGAGGTGGTTCGCAACTACAGCATGCGTGCCTGGGTCAGCAAGTGGGAAGATCTTTATTTGCACGAGCTTGGTATAAGGCTAGCGTCGCGGGCTGAAGATGCCTGTGGTGGCCGGTAGACGGCTAATTGTGGCTTTTAGCGTTCCTGTCCTGTCTACACTACTACACTATATGCGAATATTCAACATCCAGTCTTCAGCCTTCAGCTTTCAGCATTCGGCTTTCCCGCAGTATCATCTGCGTGCGATACACGAGGTGGCCGGTCTGCATGAGCTTGAAGATGCGTGGACTGACCTGCTGCTAGCCTCCCCCACTTCAACTGTCTTCTCGTCATTCCAGTGGTGTGACGCCTGGTGGCGGCACTTCGGCGGCGGAAAGAGGCTAAACGTAGTCACGGTGCGCGACGGCTCCGGCGAGCTTGTAGGTGTCGCGCCGTTGATGGTGAGGCGCTTTGGCCCATTCCGTAAGCTGGAGTTCATCGGCGCTGGCCTCAGCGACTACAGTGACTTTGTAGTGCACCCACGCTGCGCGCAAGCGGCTATAGGCGTTATATTGACCTTCTTGCAAGGGCGCCACCGGGGTTGGGACCTGGGCGATCTGAGTGAAGTGCCTGCTCAATCTTCACTCCTCAGCTTCCTGCGGGCGCGCAGGATCAGCGGGTTGAACGTCACCTGCCTGCCTCAGACCAACTGCCCGTTTATCGCGCTTCCCACCTCCTGGGAGGCATACGTTAGCGCCTTGCCCCGCAAGCGGCGTTACTATGTGTCATCATTCCCACGCAAATTCATGCGGGAGCAGGATGGCAGCCTGGAGGTAGTAGCCGAGAAGATGAAGGTCGAGGATGCTATTGCCACCTTCTATAAGCTGCACATGGCGCGTTGGGCGACTAAAGACCAGAGCCTGAGCCATGAGCATACGGAGCAGGGCTTCCTTCCCTTTCTGGAGGAGGTATGTATGCGCTTTGCCGTAGCTGAAGAGAATCCCGCCCACGAGGGAAATCCTTCTCGTGGTTGGCTGCGGCTGGTTAGCCTGCGCGCCGGAAGTCAGGTTGTGGCTTCATCGGTTAATTTCCTGATGAATGGTAGATGGAACAGTTATATGAAGGGCTTTGATCCGCAGTGGGCGGCCAGCAGGCCCGGCACTGTGCTTGACGCTCTGCGTATCGAACAGGCGATCAAGGAAGGAGCACGTCTGCTTGACTTTGGGCGCGGCGACGAAGCCTACAAGTCGGGCTTCGGAGCCACCAACAGCCAAAACAGACGTGTGCTTATGGCTACGGGCGCACCTCGCTCGCGAGCAGCTTTCGCGCTGATGATGCTCCGCAACCGTTACCGCCGCTCGGCGCAATCATGAGTTCTTTACAGCTCTAACTCACCTTATGCACGACGGATCACCGAATAGCTACTGCTCCGTAAACCCTTTGGAAGCTTCGTCTCATCTTTGCGCTTTTGCGTTGCCTTTCGTCCTGTAATGGAACGGTTCGTGCTTATTCTCCATCAGCATTGGTTGATGGAGAATAAGATGCACAGTTGGATTTCTAGCAGACGCTATCTCACCGCCATGCAGATGGCGCTCTCAATGCTCGCAGCTGCGGCCCTCGTTAGCTCCTCCGGCAGCCTGGCCGCGCAGCAGGCGCTTTGGGCCTCAAGCGCCCGGCTTGTCAACGCTCTGGATACAAGCGTAACTCTGGCTGCCTACACGGACACTCCCGGCCAGGCGCAATCGCCGGCGGTTGCATTCGACGCGCTCAATAGCCGTGCGGGGGGCACTCTCCAGGTCTACTGGGATCAGCAGACAGCTATTCCGCGTTTCCTCGCTGGCAATAGCAGCTCTGCTAGAATACCCTATGCACCAACCGCAGCCGAGCGGGGCAACCCTCTTGCCGTCGCGCGCGGCTTCCTCGATGAGAACCGTGCTCTTTTTCGCCTCGATGCTGTCGCAAACGACTTCGGCCCGGCGCGTATGGAGCCGGACGCGCAGCTACGCTTCTCCAATATTCGCCTGCCGCAAATCTACAACGGCATACCTGTTTACGGAAAAGAGATGGTCGTCAATCTCGATGAGCAGGGGCGGATAGTAGCGGTTGCCGGTCAATACGCGCCTGGCCTGAAGATTCCAAGCCAGCCGACAATTACCCGCGATCAGGCTGACCAAGTTGCTCTACAGGACCTGAAGGAGAGCTTGCTTGGCCCTGCGGAAAGCTCTACAGTTCAAGTAAACGTGCTCAGCGACAAGACGGCCCTATCGGTCTACGTGGATGAAAATGGCAAGGCGACGCTATCGTGGAATGTCAAAGTGCTCACCACCTCCCCTCTGGGTGAGTGGACTATCTTTGTCAACGCCCGCCGCCCTGTAGTTGTGCATGCCATAGATACCATCGACAATCTGAAGAACCGCGAGACTTATAGCGCCGGCAATAGCACCGATATCCCAGGTCGGCTGCTGGTGCAGGAGGGAGAGCGCACGTCAGACCCTGTTGGGCAGGCGGCCCAGGACGATGCCGGTAAAGTCTACGATTATTACTTCAACACTTTCAAGCGCGATGCCATTGACGGGCAGGGTGGCACCCTGGTCTCTACTGTACATTATGGCGCTAATTCCGAGGACGCTGAGAACGCCGCCTGGATAAGCGAAGCGCAGCAAATGGTGTACGGAGATGGGGGCACCATCTTCAAACCTCTCGCGTATGCCCTTGACGTAGCAGGGCACGAGTTTACACACGGCATCACAGATAACACCGCGCAACTCATCTACGAAGGGCAGTCGGGGGCGCTCAACGAGTCGTACTCCGACGTCTTCGGCGCGATGATTGACCGCGCCAACTGGACGATTGGCGAAACAATCGTGAAATCGCCCCCTTACCCCGTCCCCTATCTGCGGAGCCTTCAGGACCCTGAGATCGGCGGTAATTACGACCCCTCGAACCCACTCACAGGCGTGGGCCAACCGGGAACCATGAGCAACTATGCTAACTTGCCTCTCAGCCGTAAGGCCGACAACGGCGGCGTGCATATCAACAGCGGCATCCCCAACCATGCTGCTTACTTCATCGCGCAGGCCATCGGCAAAGAGAAGATGGAGCAAATATACTATCGTGCGCTCACACAGTATCTGACGCCCAATGCTAACTTCACGGACGCAGGGCGCGCCACCGTTCAGGCGGCGACCGACCTGTATGGCACAACAGAGGTCAACGCTGTGCAAGCAGCTTTCAGGCAGGTGGGCATAGATGTCACCGGCTCGCAGACCGCCCCGGCGCCACCCGTGCAGCCCGGTAACTCAGGCGCGCCCACTCCTGGCCCCTCTCTACCTGTTCCCTCTGAGACCCTCCCGGCGGGCTGCCGTGAGCTGATCGCCAATGGCGGCTTTGAGGGCACCAACAGCTGGAATGAGGTAACCTCCAGCCAGACAGAGTTGATTGACCCACAACTGCCCCACACAGGCACGCAAAGTGCCTGGCTCGGGGGCACCGATAAGGAATCTGTGCAGTATATTTACCAGGACGTAGCCGTGCCCGCCAACGCTACCTCGGTCAGGCTGAGCTATTATCGCCTTGTTCACCAGGAGTTCTCAGGGCTTAGCGGCTTCTTCGCGAGCGACGCCACCTTTACCTCCCTCCTTGCTGATGTTAATGGCAACCAGATCGGGACTATTGAGAGCGTGTCGTCAAAGAACGGCGACGACAAGTGGCGGCAAGTGCAGTTCGAGCTTACTCGCTACGCAGGCCAGAACGTGCGCATCGTCTTCACGGCTGCTAACCCACGCGGCAACGTCAGTAGCTTTTTTGTTGACGATGTAACAATGCCTGCTTGCACCACAGGCCAGGCCCCCTCCGCCCCACCTACCTCCTCGCAGAACCAGGTCTATATCAACGGATATATCACAAGCGCCGACACAGGGCGTGGCATAGCGGGCGCCCAGATATTCATCCTCAACTCCGGTGTTACCGCCTCCGCCGCCGCACAGGATGGGCAGGTCACTGACGATGAAGTGCTCACCTACGGCACCACCGATAGCAGAGGATACTACCAGACCGGAGACCCCGTGGCGCGAGGCAGCTCTTATAGCGTGATCATCCTAGCCAACGGCTACCGGCCCGTGCTCGCTGACGCCGGCATATCCCTCTCCTCCGGCGCAACCAACCCCACAGAGATTGACGCCACAATGCGGGCAGGACGCTAAGACGCTATGCAAGACACCGCGGCCCAAAACGAATCCCCACAAGCGCAACACGTCTGTTGCATCTGCGGGCAACCTCTTTCCCCGCCTTACAACGTGATTAACCAACGTATTTACTGCGACCGCCATTTCGCCGTTGTGAACAGACAGCATCATGGCTTTTGGCGTTCAGCTCTCGCGCAAATAGCAGCAATGGGGCTATTTAGCGTGGTGGTAAGCCTGCTGGCAAGCTATGTTGGCCCTATTGACGATCCCTGGCGCGTCCCCGTAAGCGTAGCCCTCGTCCTTGTGCCGTCAGCGCTATGGCTCTACTACTTCTATTTGCAGGACCGTGACCGGCCCGAGCCGAAGACGCGCATCCTCGAAGTTTTCTTGCTTGCGATGCTTTTGACCGAAGCTGTCGGCTTTCCTCTGTTGCAGTGGTTCCGGCTGGATGACTGGGCATCGACTTTGAGCAGCATGTCGCTGCTGGCCTCTGTTCTGATCGCGGGTTTCCTCTGGCAGGGGATAACATATACTGCCGTGCGCGCCGTCGTGTATGCTACGACCGAGTTCGATGAGCGTATGGACGGCATTGTATACGGCACGATGGCCGGGCTAGGGGTGGGCACACTTCTCAACTTGCACTACGTGCTTGACAACGGTGGGGTGGCACTCGGCCCAGGCGTTGTGCAGATCGTTACAACAGCCCTCGCCCAGGCGTCATTCGGCGGCGTAACCGGCTACTTTATGGCGCAGGCCAAGTTCGAGCACAGGCCCGTGTGGTGGGTACCCGCAGGGGTGGTTATCGCCGCGATAATGAACGGCCTCTTCCGGTGGTCGGTTAGCGAGGTGAGTGCGGACGGCCTCGCCGTTGACCCCTGGCGATCTCTTGTCCTCGGATTGGTGGCGTCGCTCGTGGCCTTCCTTGTGCTTCTTGGTCTCATGCACCAGGCCATGCGTGGCTCGCATACCGCTACGCTGGATCAATGATTATGAATTACAAGACGTTCGCTATTATCTTGCCTGCCAGCTTACCGCTTACTTGTAATTCGCAGCTCGTAATTCCTCCACAAGCGAGATAGCTTATGAGCCGAACGATAGATAATGTGACTGTGTGGCCTCTGCGCACTTTGCCCAAAGACATAGGAGTAGCTGCGGTTGTCTTGCTTGCCTTCCTGCTCGGCTTGCTTCTTCGCTTCTCGGTAGAAGGAAGCGCCAGGGGCTACCAGGCAAGCGATCAGAGCTTCAGCATGTCCTATCCGGCCACCTGGCGCAGCGAGAGCATTACCAGTAGCGTACTGCTCAGGGTGGAGAACCCTCAGACCGCATCGGCTTACAAGACCAATGTGACAGTTGAGGCCCGTGAGCTGGACCCTTCCAGCCCGCCAACTCTTCAGTCCCTTGTTGACAGGCGCGTAGTGCAGCATGGCACCCTCACAGCCTTTGATTTCCTCTCCAGCAGCGAGCGCACAGTTGACGGAGCAAAGGCTGCGGAGATCGACTACGCATTCGTCTCCCAGCCCATTGGCACGTTGCGGACCATCTCACTGCCGGTAATCGTACAAAGTCGCGAATATATAGTGGTCACCAAAAACAAGGTATACTACATAGCGCTGGCAGCGCCGCAAAGCGACTTTGACAACGCCAGTGGGCAATTCGACCGGATGCTTCAGACGGTGAAAATACAATGAAAAAGAAGCCCAGCAAAGATAAGCAGTTACAAGGACCACAGCCTCAGCACGTGCTCGGTAAGGTCCCCGGCGGCGACTTCGCCAGAGAGTTGGAGCCGACGCCACAAAGCACCGGTGAGGCGCAACCCAGCCCGCCACCCGCCGATGACAAGCTAGAGCTACCCGAGAACGCCCTGGTTGCCATGCGCAAGAGTGGAGGTCTTCGCTTCACGTCGGTAGAAGTGATAGTCCACGTTGATGGCACGGTTACAGTGGAAGGCAGCGCGACACCTGGTATGACTATAGCCTCTCCTGCTCGGAAGCTGCGCGATGAGGAGCTTGCCGCGCTCTACAGGGCGCTCGATGAAGCCAACTTACAAGAGCTGCCCGCGCGGTCGGGGGTGCAAAACCCTGACGCTTACGTTTATGAGATCGTGGCACGTACAGCTTCAGGCACTTATGCCGCCGAACTATCCGATGGCAGCATACCTGCGCCGCTGGTCCCGTTGATCCGGCTGCTCGCGCAGTATACGGCCCGCCAATGAGCAACAAAACGTTGTTTCACAATTCAAGACCAATCACCCCTAACCCTCCCTATATGGCGGCATAAAATGGCTTGTCCCACGCCTGGCGCTACGTGGTACCTGGGAGTGGAAGGCATCTATTTCTAGATGACAGCACTTCGGTCCACAACGCTTGCAAAGAGTGTTCGTTCTCTACTCCCGGCTGCAAGCCGCTTGTGGCACCTGGCGACGCTTCTCATGATCGCTGCTCTCACTCTCGGCTTCACGCTGCTGGCGAAAGAGGTGTCGGGCGATGAGAAGGTAAGACTCGGAACGCCGGTAGACACTATCTACACTCCTCATGGTTTTTACGACTTAGAAAAGAGCGCCGAGCAAGGCACATATCGCTGGACCCTCCCCGACGCGCAAATCACTCTCCCAGGATGGGGGCCGGGCAGAATACATGTTATATTTCGGGGCGTGGAAGGCAGCGCAAGCTCCAGGGTGGCCACGCTTCTCTACAACGGCAGCGTAGTAGACCAGACCAGTACTCGGCCCGGAGAAGCCTGGTCCCTCCAGGGCTGGGTCTCGACGCAGACTCGCAACCCCATAATCACCGTCACCTCACCGCCACTTGTCGCGCCTGGGGACAACCGCTCCCTGGGCCTGCTAACCAGAGAATTGGAAATATATGCGCCTGATGCACGCCTTCGCGCCTTCCTGAATCTTGCGCTCCTGGGGTTTACAGCTATACTGCTTTATCTCTCTGTGCTTGCCTGGTTCGGTAATCCGCTACTCGCGCTGAGCACGGGCGTTGCTATCCTCTCTCTGCTCGGCTCGCTCGTGGTCTACCGCGACCGCTGGATGGCAACAGTGGTGTGGGTAGCTCCTGCTCTACTGTCAGGGCTTTTGCTGCTGGGGTTGGCGGGTGGGTGGGCACGGAGTGGCGTCCCTGATCGCGCCCCGGCGCGTGGCCCTGTCCGCAGGTGTTCTTTGCTGATTGTGCTGGCCCTTACTGCCTTTTTACTGCTACTGACACAGGGGTTCCTGAACGCCTTCGACTCGGAGCGTATGTACAGTGTGGCCGGTGGGCTTGCAGAGCTTGGCCGCCCCAGCAGGTATCCAAGCCTCAACGGATACACCAAATACGGCTTTGGCTTGCCTCTGCTGGCGGTGCCGTTTTATTGGTTGGGCAAGCTTGGCACGCTGGTGGGCGGCAGCTATGATGCGATCACGCGCTTCACCGTCTCGATGACCAACCTGCCTGTTACAGCGATAACTTGCTGGCTCCTTTATCGTGCATCCCGGCGCTTCGCGGGCATCGGCGCGTCACTGGCAGTGGCGGGCACTTACCTGCTTGCGACCCCCGCGCTCAATTATGGCCGCACTTTCTTCTCGGAAACAGCAGGCGGTGCTCTCTTGCTCGCTGCCACGCTGCTAATCGTGCCGCCCCAGGGTGAGGTTGCACCTTCGCCTCGCCGCGTTGTGGTCGCGGGTGCGCTGCTAGGTGGGATGATATGGCTCAAGCCCGCGTTCGCGGTCTTCCTGCCCGCGCCCGGCCTGGTTGTAGTTGTGCTCTGGCTGCTGGCTGCACGCTCGAATGTGCATAAATCGCTTCCTGCTTTGCTGCGTCGTGCCGCGACTGCGCTCTTACTCTATTTCATTGGGCCTGTGGCAGCAGGTGTGGTGCAGATTCTCTACAACTTGCTGCGATACGCTCCTCTAGCCGATGCATGGCGTCGCACAGGCTACGAGAAGGAGCCTGGCTTTACCACTCCTTTGTTGGAAGGGTTGGGCGGCCTGCTTTTCAGCCCAGGCAAGAGCCTCTTCCTCTTCGCGCCGCCCCTTATCCTTGCGCCACTGGGCCTGTGGCTCATGCATCGTCGCGGCCTGCTCGGTGGCAGAGTGGCCTACGTCCTGGTGGCGGCCCAGACGCTGGCGAGCCTTTTGTTCAATGCTACGTGGTGGGCCTGGACAGGTAATTTCGCCTGGGGCCCACGCCTTATCATACCTGTGCTGCCTTTGCTGACATGGACCCTCGCGCCCATCGGACAGTACGCTATGCGCGGGGCTGCGAGCGCCATTGGCAAGCGCACGTCGCACAAGGCGTTGCTCTGGTTCTGGGGGGCGCTGGTTGTGCTGGGGGCGCTAGTGTCCATACCTGGAGCCCTGGTCAATTTCCAGCTCTACTTTGAGGAACATGGCCTTGTGCTGGCGGGCGACCCCGGCGAGGCCGCCACCATCTACGATCCCACCCACTCGCCCCTGATCGAAGAACCGGGCTACTTGCTTTCTGGTGTGACATCGGCAATACAGCGCCCCACGTTGCAAGATGCAGGGCTCCCCGGGGCGTGGGATGTACTGGTGCCTGGTGCGCTCACTCTGGTGTCAGTGGTGTTGCTGTGGGCGGCGCGCAGGCGTCCGCCAGGCGCTGTGGAGAATGCGGGGTGATGCTTTGCGCCTTTGCCTTCCCTCGCGACCTCTATTTAGATGTAATCGCCCTGGACTCAGTACTGAGTAACTGTTCAGATTTAGGGTGGAGCAATCTTCTTGGGGTATCTGTACGCCCTCACCCCATGCCCCTCTCCCACAAGGGAGAGGGGCATGGGGTGAGGGGAGGGACGCCCCTGCACCCATACTCTGAACGCTTACAGTACTGATGTCAGTTGACTATTCAATTACCCGATGCTAAACTGGCTGGAGTTTCCCCTTATGAGGTTGTGTACATGACGATTCCCTTGAATGTCGCGTTGATAGGCGCTGGGCGCATCGGCCAGGTTCACGCCGATAACCTGGCCCGTGCTGTACCTCTTGCCCGTCTGGCAGGCATTGCCGATGTAAACGAACGAACGGCCCAGGAAACGGCCCAGCGCGTGGGCTGCCCTCGCTGGACCACTGATGCGTTGGAGTTGATACGCGACCCGAGTGTGAATGGCGTGGTGATAGCCAGCCCCAACGCCACGCACGCCAGCCTGATTATCGCCTCAGCCGAGGCGGGTAAGCCGATCTTCTGCGAGAAACCGATTGATCGCGACCTGGCAAGAACCGATGAAGCGCTGGCCGCCGTTAGAGCCGCGGGCGTGCCTTTGCAGCTGGGCTTCCAAAGGCGTTACGATGCCGCGCATGTGTATTCGCAGCGCATGGTAGCCGAGGGTAAGCTTGGACGCCTCCTCCTCGTACACTCCCATACCCGCGACCCGGAGCCGCCGCCCGCGACTATACTCGCCGATTCAGGCGGGATATTCAAGGATACGTCTGTACACGATTTCGACGCCCTGCGCTGGATAGTGGGCGAGGAGATAGTGGAGGTCACAGCTACTGCGTCGGTTGGCCCCGCCACCGGCTTCACCTCCTCCGGTGAGCCTGACATGGCGGCTATTACCGTACGATTCGCAAACGATGTCATCGGGCAGATAGATGCTGTGCGGGGCGTGCTTTACGGCTACGATGTACGTACCGAGATAATAGGGTCGGAAGCATCGGTTATGGGGGGTTATCATAACGCCACACCTGTCACGTTGTTCCGGCCCGACGCTGTTATACAGGATCACGTGTTCTGGTTCCCCCAGCGCTTCGGCCAGGCCTATCTGGACGAGTTGAAGGCCTGGGCTGAGAACGTGACGGGGGGTAAGCCCGTCAGCCCCACAGGGTTCGACGGTCGCCAGGCCCTGGTAGTTGCGCAGGCGGCTGAGGAGAGCGTGAGGCGGGGCGGCCAGGCCATCAAAGTGCCCGCGCCCTCCAAAGCGCCATGCTAAGCTATCCTGATGGCGGGGATCAAGAGGCTGCCTGGAAAGTGACCGGCAGGTGCTTTACGCCGTAGACGATAGCGCTGCCGGTGGCTTCGAGAGGCGTAGCGACATCCAATTTAATTTCTCTCAGCCGTTCCAGCATTAGCGTTATAGCGATTTTGCTTTCCAAGCGGGCGAGCGGCGCGCCAATGCAAAAGTGAATGCCATGCCCGAAGGCGAGGTGCCTGTTCGGCGTCCTGCTGATGTCAAAGCGGTCGGGATCGGGGAACTGGGCTTCGTCGCGATTGGCCGAGCCGATCTGCGCGAGCACCATCTGGCCTTTGCGGATCTGCTCAGCACCGAGGGTCACATCAGCAGCGGCCCTGCGGTACATCATCTGTACAGGCGAGCGGTATCGCAAGACTTCTTCGATAGCGGCGGGCATCAATTCGGGTGTGGCCCGCAACTGCTCCATGATCCCAGGGTTCTCGTTGAAGCAGAGAATAGCGTTGCCGATGAGGTTGGTGGTGGTTTCGTTCCCCGCCACGAGCAGCAGGATACAAAAGCCCAGCAACTCGCGCTGCGTCAGGTGTACTCCGTCGATTTGAGCTTCCAGTAAGGCGCTTATGAGGTCGTTCTTTCCCTCGTGGTGTTGCTCAATCAGTCCCAGGAAGTAACCGCTCATTTCGGCTTGCGGGTTGGTGGCGCCTCCGACGCCGGCTCCGACGATAGCATCAGACCAGGCTTTGAAGCGTGAGCGATCCTCCTGTGGTATTCCCAGCATTTCTGCGATCACAATCACGGGTAAGGGGTAGGCCAGGTCGTCAATCACGTCCATGCGTCCCTGGGCGACTACTCGGGCAAGCAGCTCGTTTACAATAGCAGTGATACGCTCCGAGAGAGCCGCCACAGCACGCGGAGTGAAAGCCTGCGTCACCAGGTTGCGCAGTTGCCGGTGCCGTGGTGGATCCATCGAAATCACGCTGGCGCTCAAAGGGTCGTCCTCATTCTCCCCGCCGCTAAAATTCGAAGAGAATGCGGCATGGTCAGAGAGGACGCGCATAACGTCGTTATAGCTGAACACCTGCCAGGTGTCATATGGCTCAAGGTAATAAACCGGGTGCATCTCACGCATCAGGCGGTAAGCCGGAAAGGGGTTTAGCCGCTGATCCTCAATAATTTTCTGCACCGTGTATGCTCCTCCTATCTATCGATTTTTAGATAGCTTCTCCGGTTATTATCCGGCACAAAGATAATCACGTCAAAGCTGCGGGTTATGGTTCAGCCGAACGATGAATAGACCCTACAAAGTAAGCAATATTACTGATGTACAACCAGCCTGTATCTGTTATATGTTGTTGGAAAGTGGACCGAGAGCCAGGATGATAACCGAGGAGGGAGCAGAAATGGACTGTATCAGCAGCATAGGAGCAGCAGCCATGAGCCAGTCGCCCGAATATGACCCTGATGCAGTACTGAAAGTTGCGGCGCAGTCGCACCCCAATGCTATTGCCGGGGCAATCGCCGGCATAATACGCAGCCGAGGCCACGTTGAGATACAGGCAATCGGCCCAGGAGCAATTAACCAGGCGATCAAAGCTGTGGCTGTGGCGCGCGGCTATCTCCGCCCTGACTGCATAGAAATCGGCTTCATTCCATCCTTCTTCGAGGTTACAATCGGCGGCCAAGAAAGGACTGCTATGCGCCTGTTGGTCGAAGTGCACACAGCAATCGCCCAGGATGAAATCTAGGAAGAGCGCCTGCAACAGGTGGAAGCAGCGTTCAGTGCCCTGCCTCAAGGCCGTGTGGAAATTTGCGCCACGCCTGTGTCCTCCTCCGGATAATGGACGCAGGCCTTCCAGGGCGCGAGCGGATGTGGAAAACTCTGGTAACAGGCTATTGACAGAGCAAGCAAGGGGCAGTATACTAAGGCTACTTCGAGATTACAACTTCGGTTGTAGGATCGAAGGAACAGGAACCCAGACGGTCCTCACGGATTGTTTGGGTTTTCTGTTTGTGCTTCGCCCCACTCCGTCGGGTCGGCCGTTAATGCAGCTTTGCTCTGGGAGTTCAGGCAGTACTCGCCAGGTGATACGGTGGGTACAAAGCCAGGATTACTCAGTATGCGTAAAGTAAGCTGTTAACCTGCCTTGCGCATTGGGGCGTTTGGCGAACAAACCGTGCGTTGTCACTCTGAACGCGGTCAAAATGACAATGACGAGAGGACCTGTCCAGGCTTACTTTCAAGCTGACCGAGAGAGGCGTCTGGCGTTAGTTGTCCCTCGCCTTGCATCATGTGCACTGTTGACTGGCCGGGGGTTGTAATACAAGCGGAGTGCCCTCGGCTGCTAACCGCTCCAGCAGTGCCGTCGGATATTCCAGGCCCGGCAGTTCCTCTATCTCCTTTCGTAGGCGTTGTGCAGCTCGCCTGTAAGCTGGGTCGTATAACACTTCACGTGCAGCGTCCCCTATAGCCACGGCGCTGCGCCTCTCCGCCTCTATAACATGCGCCACCCCTAGCTCGGCGCAACTCTGGGCATTCTCCGGTTGGTCAGCAGCTATAGGGATAATCACCATCGGTAGGCCGAGGCTGAGAGCGTCCATCATTGTACCGGAGCCTCCATGCGAGATTACCAGGTCGCAGTAGGGAAGCAACAACTTTTGAGGGATATAGCGTTCTACGTGCACATGCGCCGGCTGCTCGCCAAAATCCAGTGGATTTTGGTTGCGGCCAATAGTAATTATCAAGTTGATTGGTTCTTCTCGGAGAGCTTCAAGAATGGCCGAGTGGATCGGGGTCATATGGTTGAATACAGTGCCGAGGGTGGCGTATACAGTAGGTCGCTGCCCCAATTTGGCGACCCACCCCGGCAATTTTTCTTCGCCAGATTGACTGAACCCTGTATATCGAAATGGATGAGTGGTGGGTGGAACGGGAGACGATCGGCTCCAGAGGCTCGGTGGGCGTGGGGAGAGCAACAGATAGCGATAGAGCACATCAGCCGTCTCCGCGGGAGGGAGGCCGACTGATGCACGCAGTTGGTGGAGTGGTTCAGCCATTACCTCCAAAAAGCGCGTTCGGGCCGCCGTTATCTGGACGGCGGCGTGCGGGACCCCGTCGCATTCGGCGGCGACGCAGCCCGCGAGCTCGGTGTTCTCCCGCACCACAACGTCGGGACGCCAGTCGCGTATAATGCCCAGCATGTCGGGGAGCGCGCGCTGTGCTCTTACGCCGGCGAAGACATACTTCAACGTAAAGTATGCCGGCTCCTGTGGGCCAAGCCCCGCCATTTGTTCTCTGCGCTGCCGCACTTCTTCATCGCTATCATCAACCCCCGCACGAAAACACCGGAAGCCGCTGGCCTCTATAACCGGGCGGAACCCCTGTGTTGAAGCGAATGCAACTTCGTGGCCTGACATTTCCAATGCCCGTGCAAGCGGGACGAGTGGGTGCCAGTGGCCGGAGCTTGGCTGACTGGTAAAGAGAACTCGCATGGTGTTACCTCACATTACACGTGGTGGAGTGGGAGACGAGCTCCTCAGCGCTCATCGCCGGTCCTTAGCCCCCATTACTCGCAAACGAGGGTCCCTTGCAGCACCCCTTATCTGAACAGTACAGTTACAAAGCTATGTAAGTGTTCAGACTCAGGGTGGAGGGGCTAGCTTAGCCCCCTCTCCCTTCATGGGAGAGGGGGTTTGGGGGTGAGGGTGCGTAACGGTACGCCTCCACAGCTACTCCTTGCAGATTGCTACACCCCAACTCCTCTAAAAATGAGAAGGGTAGTAGTATAAAGGGGTGCTAAATCACTCGTATTTTCATTCGTAATGGTGACCCATAGGGTCATGGCTTACTCTGAACACTTACAAAGCTATTCATACTGGACATAGACCTCGTAGAAGCGTACGATAAAGCTATACGAAAAGAGTGGGAAGCCAGACAACGAAATCTGAAACGTAACACACCTCATGTGATCAAGGAAGTGCTCCATGCGCCAGTACAACGCAGATAACTTGATTGTTCACCCGGGCAACTCATCTGAGCCTGATGTGGTCGTGGAGGTGACCCCTGAGATCGCCGGTTGGAACTACATTCACTTCCAGGTGCGCCGCCTTGAGCCTCAGCGCTCCTGGGCCTTCAATACCTCTGACAATGAGCTTGCGGTTGTGGTGCTGGGCGGCAGCCTGAGCGTCGCGTCGAACAGAGGCAAATGGCCGCAGGTGGGGCAGAGGAAGAACGTCTTCAGTGGCCTCCCCGCTGCCCTCTATCTCCCGCCGCACACCTCCTTCAGCGCGACGGCAGTGGCCGTCTGCGACTTCGCGGTCGCCTGGGCCTCCGCGGACCAGGATTACCCCCCCCGCCTTGTCACCCCCGCCGATGTTGAGGTTGAGATTCGTGGCGGCGATAACGCCACAAGACAGATCAACAGCCTCCTGCCGCCCGGTTTCCCCTGCCAGAGGCTGGTGATCGTCGAGGTATACACGCCCGGCGGCAACTGGTCCAGCTACCCGCCGCATAAGCATGACGTTCATAAAACCGACCCACAAGGCAAGCTTCTTGAGGCCGACCTGGAAGAGGTCTATTACTACAAGATAGATCGCCCGGAGGGTTATGCCTTACAGCGCATCTATACCGCCCCCGAGTCGCCTTTGCACCGCGCCGGCTTTCCAATGGATAGTGTGCTTGTGCTGCGAGATAACGATGTGGCGCTGGTCCCTGAAGGCTACCACCCGGTAAGCAGCCCGCCCGGCTACACCACCTATTACCTCAATGTGCTGGCGGGCAGTGCCCAATCGCTTGCTAACAGCGACGACCCGCAGTACTCATGGGTCAAAGAGAGCTACCGGAGAGTGGACACGCGAGTGCCATTATACGATATATCAGATAAAGGTTAACATAGTGCAGAATGCGACCGGGACGTTCGACGTGATAGCGATGGGCCGCTCCTCGATTGACCTCTACTCAAACGATATAGGCGCTCCTTTTGAGGAGATCACGAGCTTCGCCGCTTATGTAGGAGGCTGTCCAACTAACATCAGCGTGGGCACGCACAGATTAGGTCTGCGCTCGGCACTCCTTACGGCGGTGGGCGATGACCAGGTGGGTAACTTCATTCTCCATTTCCTGCAACGCGAAGGGGTCGAAACAGCTTTCATCCCGCGCAAGACGGGCAGGCGCTCCAGCGCTGTGCTCCTCGGCATCGAGCCGCCCGACCGCTTTCCCCTCACCTTTTACCGCGACAACTGCGCCGACATTGCGCTAAATGTAGACGACGTGGCGTCAGCCCCGATTGCTAGCAGTCATGTCTTGCTGATTACCGGCACAGGCATGAGCAAAGAGCCAAGCCGTAGCGCCACTCTCTTTGCCGCTGAAACGGCCAGGCAGGGGGGCACTACTGTGGCGCTGGATATAGACTTCCGCCCCGACCAGTGGGCTGACCCGCGCGTCTTCGGGGCAACTATACGCTCGGCGCTACGGTTGGTGGATATAGCCATCGGCACGGAGGATGAGATAAACGCCGCCGTGCTCACTGAACCACAGCAAATAAGCCTCACTCACTCGCAACTCTCAGATGCCAGGGTGCGCGGCGACCCCGATGCAGCGAGCGCGGCCTTGCTTTCGCTGGGGCCGCAGGCGCTGATCCAAAAGCGGGGTGTAGAAGGGGCGCGCGTTCACCTGGCACAAAGCGATGGTCTCGCTGCTACTATTGACGTGCCCGGCTTTCCAGTGCAGGTAACAAATATCCTGGGGGCGGGCGACGCTTTTGCCTCCGGCTTCCTCTATGGCTATGTGAGCGGTTGGGACTGGCGCAAGGCTACACGCCTGGGCAATGCATGCGGCGCGATCCTGGTGACGAAACAGGGCTGCGCCAACTTTATGCCGACTTATGATGAGGCCATGAGCTTTATCGAGGAGCACGGGGGCTGGTGACAGTCAGACGAACCCGACGGAGCAGCACTATGGGCGAGCAGACAACCAGGCGGCTGACGATGGCGCAAGCTGTCGTTGCTTTTCTGAGGAAGCAGTATGTGGAGCGCGACGGCGTAGAGCAGCCATTCTTCGCGGGCTGTTTCGGCATATTCGGGCATGGCAACATCGCGGGGATAGGGCAGGCGCTCCAACAAATGCCGGAGTTCCGCTACTACCAGGCTCGCAACGAGCAGGCAATGGTACACGCCGCCACAGCTTACGCCAAGACGAAGAACAGGCTGCAAACCCTCGCCTGCACGTCGTCAATCGGCCCTGGCGCTACAAATATGGTCACAGGCGCTGCCACCGCCACTATAAACCGCTTGCCTGTGCTCCTTCTTCCTGGCGATATCTTTGCGCGGCGCAATGTTGCGCCAGTGCTCCAGCAACTTGAAGCGGACTTCACGCAGGATATATCGGTCAATGACTGCTTCAAGCCTGTGAGCTGCTACTGGGACCGCGTGGTGCGCCCGGAGCAGATCCTCACCTCCCTTCCAGAAGCCATGCGCGTGCTGACAAGCCCCAGCCAAACCGGGGCTGTGACCCTCGCCTTGCCCCAGGACGTGCAGGCTGAGGCGTATCCTTATCCCGCTGATTTCTTCAATAAGCGTGTAAGCCGCATCGCCCGCAACCGCCCCGACCGCCAGGCGATAGAGAGCGCGGCTGAGTGGATACGGCAGAGTAAGCGCCCGCTTCTAGTGGCAGGTGGCGGGGTAATTTACTCCGAGGCCGTCGAGACATTGCGCCGCTTCGTTGAGCAGACAGGCATTCCGGTTGGCGAGACGATGGCGGGCAAGGGAAGTCTCCTTTACAGCCACCCGCTAAATTTGGGGGCAATTGGCGTTACAGGCACATTGGCCGCTAATCGCATCGCCCGTGACGCTGATCTGGTGATAGGCGTTGGCACGCGTTACAGCGACTTCACTACCGCCTCAAAAACTGCCTTCCAGCATCCTGATGTGCGCTTTATCAACATCAACGTGGCCGAGTTCGACGCGGCAAAGCAACACGCCCTTCCCCTGGTTGGCGATGCTAGAGTGACGCTCGAGGAGCTATCCCAGTTGCTGGCGGGCTACAGCGTGGACCCTGACTACAGAGGCGCAGCCGAGCGATTGCACGATGAGTGGGAGCAGGAGGTAGAGCGCGTTTATAGCATCCGCAACACTCCTCTCCCCAGCCAGGGCGAGCTTGTCGGGGCGGTGAACGAATTAAGTGGCGATAGAGCGATCATGGTCTGTGCAGCGGGCAGCTTGCCTGGCGACCTGCACAAGCTGTGGCGGGCGCGCAACCCCAAGAACTACCATCTCGAATATGGGTATAGCTGCATGGGTTACGAGATAGCGGGCGGCCTGGGAGTAAAGATGGCCGCGCCCGATAAAGATGTGTACGTGATGGTTGGCGACGGCTCTTACCTGATGATGAACAGCGAGATTGTCACCTCGATACAGGAAGGTTGCAAGCTGATTATCGTGCTGCTCGACAACCAGGGTTATAAGAGCATCGGCTCACTCAGCAGGTCGTTAGGGCAGGATGGCTTCGGCACCCGTTACGTCTACCCGCAGAACGGCGTCTGGCCTACAGACACAGCGGGAGCGGAGGCTCAGACTTTGCCGGTGAATCTCGCTGAAAATGCCCGCAGCCTCGGCGCTCACGTGATTGAGTGCGAAAGCTACGAAGACTTTACTTCCGCGATCGAGGCGGCACAAAAGAGCGACCGTACAACCGTGATATACATACAGAACGACCGCTACGTGGGCGTGCCAGGCTACGAAAGCTGGTGGGATGTGCCGGTAGCCGAGGTCAGCGAGATGCCTGCGGTGCAGGCTGCCCGCCGTGAGTGGGAAGTGATGAGAGCAAAGGAGGCAATATGATCCAGGATGGGCAACTGCTGAACTACATCGGAGGCGAATGGAGGCGCTCGCGTGCAGTCGAGTTTCTCGAAGTGATTAATCCGGCCACCGCCGAGAGTATTGTGCGCGTGCCCCTCACTCCAGGTGACGAAGTGGACGAGGCTGTCAAGCTGGCGCAAGGAGCCTTCGGCGACTGGCGGCGAACCCCGCCCACCGAGCGCATCCAGTATCTCTTCAAGCTCAAGGGCTTGCTTGAGAGCCACTTTGATGAGATAGCACGCCTCACCACCCAGGAGTGCGGCAAGACACTGGGTGAGTCTCAGGGCGAGTTGCAGCGCGGCATCGAGAATGTGGAGGTAGCCACAGGCATACCCTCCATGATGCAAGGCTACAACGCGGAGGATATAGCCCGCGGCATAGACGAGCAGATGATACGCCAGCCGGTGGGCGTGGTGGCAGCTATTACTCCCTTCAATTTTCCGGCGATGATCCCCCTCTGGTTTCTCCCTTACGCCATAGCTTGCGGCAACTGCTTCATCCTGAAACCATCTGAGAAGGTGCCGATGACGATGAGCAAAGTCTTCGAGCTGATTGACCTGCTCGGCCTGCCGCCCGGCGTGATCAGCCTGGTGAATGGCGCGAAAGAGACGGTTGACGCCTTTCTCGATCACCCGGCGGTGCGGGCGATTTCCTTCGTGGGGTCGTCGCAGGTGGCAAAATACGTCTACGGCAGAGCAGCAAGCAACGGCAAGCGCGCACAGTGCCAGGGTGGGGCTAAGAACCCTGTCATTGTGCTGCCTGACGCGGATATGGAGATGGCTACTCGCATCATCGCCGACTCCTCTTTCGGCTGCGCCGGGCAGCGCTGCCTCGCCTCATCAGTGGCAATCACAGTGGGCGAAGCGCACAACAGCTTCAGGGATCATATTGTCGAGGCGGCAACCGCCCGCAAAGTGGGCTATGGCCTCGACCCTGGCACAGAAATGGGGCCGGTGATCAGCGCACAGAGTAAGCAGCGTATCGAATGGTTGATCAGCCAGGGCGTGAGCAAGGGCGCTTCACTACTGGTTGACGGGCGCGAGCCACGCATATCAGGCTACGAGCAGGGTTATTTTGTCCGCCCGACCATCCTGGATAACGTGGACCCGCGCAGCGATATAGCGAATACCGAGATATTCGGGCCGGTGCTCAGCCTGATACACGTCGAGACGATTGATGAGGCGATTAGCCTGGTGAATACGTCGGCCTACGGCAATATGGCATGTCTCTTCACCAGCAGCGGAGCGGCGGCACGCAAGTTCCGCTACGAGGCACAAGCAGGTAATATCGGCATCAATGTGGGTGTGGCCGCGCCTATGGCCTTCTTCCCCTTCTCCGGCTGGAAGGAGAGCTTTTTCGGCGACATGCACGCGCAGGGCCGAGACGCCGTTGAGTTCTACACTCAGAAGAAAGTGGTAGTCGAGCGCTGGCCCAAAGAGTGGTCGCGCACGTTTTAGCGATCAGTGGTCGGTGGTCGGTTTCTGGGCACTGACTGCTGACCGCAAGAAAGGGACATTATGAACAACATTCGCGTTGCCAATGCGCCATGTTCGTGGGGCGCGCTTGAGTTTGAGGATATGGAGGGCGAGCAAATCGCCTACCCACAGATGCTCGACGAACTGCGCGACACGGGCTACACAGGCACCGAGCTTGGCGACTGGGGTTTCATGCCGACCGAGCCTGAGCTTCTGGCGCAGGAGCTAGACAAGCGCGACCTGGCAATGGTTGCGGCTTTCGTGCCCATAGCCTTCAAGTATCCCGAAGCTCAAGCACCGGGAGAGGTCGAAGCGCTCAAGGTGGCTCGCTTGCTAGCCTCGGTAGCGGAGAAGGGTGAGAGGGCGCGACCCCCTTTCCTCGTGCTGGCTGATGACAATGGCGCCGACCCGTTGCGCACAAAGTTCGCGGGCCGCATCACCCCTGAAATGGGCCTGAGCCTTTCTGAGTGGGCGACATTTACGCAAGGGGCCGAGAGGGTCGCCCGCGCTGTGCGCGACGAGACCGGCCTGCTCACGGTTTTTCACCCACACTCTGCCGGGTATATAGAAACGCCCGGCGAAATCGCCCGCTTCCTCGAGATGACAGATTCCGATCTGATAGGTCTCGCCTTTGACACAGGGCATTATCTATACGGCACAGGGACCAACGACGGCGAGCGGGTGTTACAGGCGCTGGACCGCTTCGGCGCTCGGATACGGCATATGCACTTCAAGGATTGCCAGCCGGAGGTCGCCGGTCGCGCCCGCACCGATGGTTGGGACTATTTCACGGCGGTGCGACATGGCCTCTTCTGCGAGTTGGGGCGGGGCGTCGTGCCATTCAAGGAGGTAGCTGCCTGGTTGGAAGCGCACAATTATCATGGCTGGATCGTCGTTGAGCAGGACGTACTGCCTGGCATGGGCAATCCCAAAGTCAGCGCACAGCGCAATCGCGACTACCTGCGGGCCGTCTCCCGCTTCGCGGGCTGAGGAGCATAAAGAGTGGCGGAGCTCAGATTGAGCAAAGGCAAGATTGCCTCTCTTGATGCCTGTGCGGACGAGCGTGGGGTAATTACTGCTCTGGCGGTGGACCACCGCACACCATTGCTCAAGGCGATTGCTGAAGCTCGTGGCCCTGAGGGGCAGACCACCGCCGAGGAGATGACTATCTTCAAGTCTGCGGTTACTCGTCTGCTCACACCCTACGCCAGCGCTATCTTGCTTGACCCTGAATACTCCCTTGAGGTGATAGGCCAGCGTGCTCCCGGAGCAGGCGTGCTCCTCGCTTATGAGAAAACAGGCTACGACCCTCAGGCGGGAGGCCGTCTGCCCGACCTCCTCCCTGAGTGGAGCGTTCGGCGACTGGCCGAGCGCGGTGCGAGCGGCGTGAAGATATTGCTCTACTATAATCCCTTCGACGACGCGGGCACAAACACCGTCAAAGAGGCTTTCGTCGAGAGGGTAGGGGCCGAGTGCGCCGCGCTCGATGTGGCTTTCTTCCTGGAGCCGATAACGTATGACGACAGCCTGGGCGACACCAAAGGAGCTGCATTCGCAAGGAAAAAACCGGACTATGTGACCCGCTCTATTGAGGAGTTCTCAAGGCCGCGCTACGGGGTAGATGTGCTCAAGGTGGAGGCTCCGGTAGAGATGAAGTTCGTCTCAGGCACAAGCTCTTTCGCAGGCGAGGCCGCTTACACACGCAGCGATGCTCTGGGCTTCTTCCGAGCCGCATCAGACGCCTCAAAGAAGCCTATGATTTATCTGAGCGCCGGGGTGAGCGACCAGGTCTTCCGCGAGATATTGGAGATGGCAGCAGAGGCCGGGGCTATCTACGCAGGCGTGCTTTGCGGGCGGGCTACCTGGCAAGGGGGCATAGAGGTATACGCACGCGAGGGCGCTGAGGCATTGGAGAGATGGTTGCAAGATAAAGGCGCGGCGAACATGCAGGCGCTCAACCAACTCCTCGCCGCGAGCGCAAGGCCCTGGTGGACAGTGTACGGCGAGCGCGATGACCGTCCAGTCGCCACTGGCCGATGATCCTCTCCGTCTCCTGGGGGACCATTCTCCTATGCATAAATAACCATGAAGCCTGTATTGTACTGCGTGCAACTGATGTATGATTGAGGGGCGCCCTTAGCTCGCAACTCGTTCATTAGCGCCGAGCACATGTACAACCACGTGCAGCAACCACGTGCAGTGGGCATTCTCCCGTACAGCAGTGTAACCGGCTCGCGTAACAGTTGAAGTAGCTCCCAGTCTATTTCAAGGCTTACTGTCACCCTCAAATTAGAATAGATGCCGAGACTTTCACTTATCGCAAAGTTTTCCATTTCCAGCCTTTTGCTGTTGGCCGGGATTAGTGTGCTACTTGGGGTGGGTCTAACTCGGCAGTTTGAGCAGCAAGCAGTTGAGCAGCAAAAGCTGGCGCTGTCATCGCTGTTGCCGCCGGTAGTTGGACCTTACCTGACCCCTGATTTACTGGCAGATGGCGCTCATGGCCAGGGCTATCAGAGCATAGACCAGGCGCTTTCATACCTGGGCGGCCTCGGATTGGTTCATGCGAAACTGTGGGACAAGCAAGGTAGGATCATTTACGCCGATGATGCATCACTGGTGGGCCAGCAGATGCCTCCAGGCCTGGAGCTTGTGCAGGCCCTGGCTGGAACAAGCGCAGCCGAGATCGTGCCAACGAACACGTCCGGTAGCGATGAGGACCGGGGTTATGGCGAGCTGCTCAGAGTTTACACGCCTTTGCAATTGCCTGGCACAACCGACGTGGCCGTCGCCTTTGAGGGTTATTTTGATGCTGCTGACCTTCAGGAGAGGATTGACTACGTCAAGGGCTTTCTCTGGACAGGAGTAACCTTCGGTTTCCTCTTCGTCTATACTTCGCTCTTCTTCATCGTCTATAACGCTTCGCGTAAGGTGACGCGCCAGAGCGAGGAGAACGCAGAGCTTTACAAAGAAGCACAGAATCGGCTGGAAGAACGCAACAAGGCGGAAAAACAGACTCAGCGCCAGGTGGAGCGGCTCGCCGCGTTGCGCATCATTGACACCACTATCACCTCCAGCCTGGACCTTCGTGTAACTCTAAATGTGATCCTCGATCAGGTTTGCACCCAACTCCGCGTGCACGCTGCCAGTATTTTGCTCCTTGACCCGGGCAGCGCGGTCATGACTTTTAGCGGCGGGCGCGGCTTTCGCTCAAACGCCATAATACAATCCTATGTAAGATGGGGAGAAGGGTTTCCGGGCAGCGCGGTTTCGGAGAGGCGCACCTTCGGCATTGCCTCCTTTGCTGAGATAGGCGATCCGAGGCGAGTTGCTCAGCTTGCGAATGAGGAGTTTGTCTCCTACTGCGTTGTACCGCTCATCGCCAAAGGCCAGGTAAAAGGAGTGCTTGAGGTTTTCCACCGTACTCCCCTGGAAGTTAACCAGGAATGGGTTGGCTTTTTGGAAGCTCTTGCCGGGCAAACGGCCATCGCTGTGGACAATGCTACCTTGTTCAATGACCTACAGCAATCGAACTTGAACCTGGCCCTCGCTTATGACATGACCCTTGAAGGGTGGTCTCGTGCGTTGGACCTGAGGGACAAAGAAACCGAAGGGCACACCCAGCGCGTGACCGAGATGACCGTCAAGCTGGGGCGATTCATCGGTGTAAGCGATGCCGAGCTACTACAGATGCGCAGGGGCGCGCTTCTACACGACATCGGCAAGATGGGCATTCCGGACTCTATCCTCTTGAAACCGGGGCCACTCACCGATGCTGAATGGGAGATTATGAGATGTCACCCGGTGTACGCCTTTGAGTTGTTGTCGCCTATTCCTTACCTTAAAGGCGCCCTGGACATTCCCTATTGCCACCACGAGAAATGGGACGGAAGTGGTTATCCCAACAAGTTGAAAGGCGAGCAAATACCTTTCCCCGCCCGTATCTTCGCCATAGTAGACGTATGGGACGCGCTAAGCTCAGACAGACCTTACCGCAAGGCTCTACCAAGAGACCAGGTATATGCGCACCTCGCTGCGCAGTCAGGTCACCACTTTGATCCTCGCATTGTGCAGGCATTTTTCAAGATGGAGATACCCACGTTTTCTCAGTTATGCCCTCAGCACAGCCCGCTTACAAACTCCGGCCCTTTGTTGGCCCGCGACCTAACCGGCACTCTATCCCTGAGAGTGCCTCAGTAGAAAGCCGCCCGCACCCTTTTACTCGCCGTCAGTTGCACGATACTCCCTTTATCGTATATAATGGTTCACACATAAACTAGGCGCAATGACTACACGTGGCTACATGGGACGCTCGCCTTCGCATGGATGCGGGCACAAGCTTGCATAACTTTAGCAAGATGAAGTGTTACAAGGAGCAAACAGCAATGGGAACAGCGAGCAACGTTGGACAAAGCAGTAGCCAGGCGGGCTACGCGCACCCCGAAGTGCTTGTGAGCACAGAATGGGTAGAGCAGCACCTGAACGACCGGAACATCCGCATAATAGAGGCCGATGAGGATGTGTTGCTCTACGAGCAGGGGCATATCCCAGGTGCGGTAAAGCTGGACTGGCATACAGACTTGCAGGATGATCTGAGAAGAGACTATCTGGATAAAGCGGCCTTTGAGAAGCTCTGCGAGGCGCGGGGGATAAACAATGACACCACCGTCATCTTTTATGGCGATAAGAACAACTGGTGGGCGACTTACGCCTTCTGGGTCTTTCAGCTATTCGGTCACACCAACGCCAGGGTTATGGACGGAGGCAGGCAGAAGTGGGTCGCCGAGCAGCTCCCCCTCACCAAAGATGTGCCTTCTTTCTCAGGGGGTAATTACAACTACACAGCACAGGAGCGCCGGGATGAGGGAATAAGGGCGTTCAGAGACGATGTGCTTGATATGCTCGATCCAGGCGAAGGGGTAGATGCGAGCAAAAACCGACGCAAGAGTCAAGCCAAGAAGCTCAAAGAAGGCGTAGCTCTGGTGGATGTACGCTCCGGCCCGGAGTACACGGGTGAGATGGTGCACATGGTCAACTACCCGCAGGAGGGAGCGCAACGAGGAGGACATATCCCAGGAGCGCGCAACATACCCTGGTCTCAGGCAGCGAAAGAAGATGGGACATTCAAAGGTGTAGAAGAGTTACGCAACATCTACGGCGGCGAAGGGATAGTAGTAGATAAAGACGTGGTTACCTACTGCCGCATCGGAGAGCGCTCTTCCCACACGTGGTTCGTGCTGAAGTATCTCCTGGGCTACCCGCGCGTACGCAACTACGACGGCTCCTGGACGGAGTGGGGAAACCTGGTTGATGCGCCTATCGAGAAGGGCGCTGCTCCTCCCAGGTAGCTCTCTTGTAACAGAAGGCACTCTCCCCTGACTACTTTTTACGGCTGAAGGGGCAACGACAGAGGCCAGAACAAACAAATAATCCCGCATCAGGCGGGATTATTTGTTTGTTCTGGCGAAGATAGATCCCTCTCTTGATGGTGTACTCAAAGCTACTTCTGCAAGCGGGTAAAGCCCTGGGTTGGATGCCGAGCTAGACATCGTGCAGGGCGGCAATGCGTGGCATGTCTTATGCGAGTAGAAGGATGGTCCTGGCTCTTGGACTGAAAGCGGCTATTCGTTTATGATGTGGAGTATACTATGGCATTCACACTGAAAAGCTCGGTAATCTCGGACGGTGGCGCTATAGCGCCACTTTATACATGCGATGGCCGCAATATATCACCGCCTCTGAACTGGGAAGACCCGCCTGCTGGCACAGCGGAGTTTGCTTTGCTTGTTGAGGACCCCGACGCCCCTCACGGCGTCTTTACACATTGGGTGCTCTACGGATTGCTGCCGGAGGCAAACTCTCTTCCTGAGAATGTAATGCCAGGTGCTGATGGGCCGAATGGCAGCAAGCAGGGCAAGAACAGCGGGCAGCAGGTAGGTTATACAGGTCCATGCCCTCCTGGAGGCACCCACCGCTACGTCTTCAACCTCTACGCTCTTGATAGCGCCTTGGGCCTCACGGCGGGTGTTACCAAGACAGAGCTTTACGAGGCGATGGGCGGGCACATCATCGCGGAAGTCCAACTTGAGTGTACATACCGGAAGCGCCAGCCTGCTATCGAGGCCAAAGGTTCGGCAAAAGGGAACGACGGGGCCGGCGATCTGTAAGTTGTTTACTTTATCTGGAGACTAGACGCTTGTAGGTGTGGTTCTTATATACCACCTCTTACATGCTTGAGGAGATACAATGCAACATTCCAGACGGTGGCTCGGTACAGTCGTGCTGCTTTTTTTGGCGCTGATAGCAGGCTTTGTGGCCGGTGTCGGTTTTGACCGCTTTGCTGCCAATCCAGCTTCCATCCCTCTTTCCTCCAGCGGCCAGCCTGGCAGCCTCGACTACAATCTGATAAACCAGGCTTTGCGCACAGTTGACCGGCAGTACGTAGACCGCCCCGCCATAGTGTCAAAAACGCTCACATACGGGGCTATCAGCGGCATGGTAGATTCGCTCGGAGACACCGGGCACAGCCGCTTTCTTACTCCTGCTGACGTGCGCGAAGAGAGCAGTATGACAACGGGCGCGTTCGAAGGAATAGGAGCGGAGGTAGTGCAGAAGGATGGGCGGGTGGTGGTGGTGACCCCGCTTGACGGAAGCCCCGCGCAAAAAGCCGGTATAAAGCCTGGCGATGTAATGCTGCAAGTTAACGGCAAAAGCGTAGAGGGGCAAACGCTACAGGAAGTGGTCAGCCAGGTCTTAGGGCCAGCCGGCACTACGGTGCGTATCACAATATTGACGCCAAAGACTAACCAGACGCGGGAGGTAACACTGGTTCGCGCCCGCATTACCTTGCGTAACGTCACCTGGCAGACGCTGCCAGGCACCGCTCTTGCTCACATTCGCATCGCCGAGTTCAGCAATGGCGTGAGCCGCGACCTTGCGCAGGCCATTCAGCAGGCACAGGCGCAGCAAGTAACAGGAATAGTGCTTGACCTGCGCAACGACCCGGGCGGCTTGCTCAACGAGGCTGTTGCAACAGCCAGCGACTTTATCACACGCGGCAACGTGCTGCTGGAGAAGGACGCCCAGGGGAAGGTGACGCCTGTGAAGGTTGAGCCGTCATCGGTCAGCGTGAGCCTGCCGATGGTGGTGCTGATCAATGAGGGAACCGCCAGCGCTTCCGAGATCGTAGCGGGGGCTATACAGGATGCAAAGCGTGCCCTACTTGTTGGCGCTACCACCTTCGGCACAGGCACAGTGCTCAACGAGTTTCCTCTCTCGGACGGCTCGGCTCTCTTGCTGGCGACAGAGGAATGGCTCACGCCGAGCGGCAGGGTTATCTGGCACCAGGGCATTGTTCCTGACCAGGCGGTTGCTCTGCCGCTGGACGCTAGTGTGCTCGTGCCCGAAGCCGAACAGCAATTAACATCCGGTCAACTGCAAACCAGCGGTGATACTCAACTTCTACGAGCTATTAGCATATTGAGTGGGCAACCGCAGAAGTAGTTGGCGGCCGGTAGTCGGCACGGATAGGCGCAACGTAACCCAGCCACCGGCTACCCGCTACTTACCCTTGCTCGCCTCATTAGGCCCATGCCCTGCTTTACCCTCAGGCCCTGTCTCGTGTTGAAGCCTGCGGCTCAGGTGATTTTTCAACTCTTCGGCCTTTTGCATATCCTGCGCCTTGAAGCGCCGCCACATCTCCTGCGCATCACTGTCCTTGTCTTGCTCTACATACTGATCATAGCGCCACAGGGCATCAACAATGTTGTGAAGAGCCTGTATCATGTTGTATGTGGCATCTGTCAGGGGTGTGTCGTGCGAGCCTTGAGCGCTGCCTACAGTACTTTTATTCTGGCTGTTCATAAGAAGGGTCTCCTCTGGATTTTGTTACGGGCCAACTTGCTCCGGTGCGGCTGTTGTTTGAGCAACTCCCATGCCAGCCGCCGCTGCGTCCAGCGTGGGATCTCACTCTCAGGGGCTGGAAGGAGGGCCCGCTTGCGGCACTTATCTTGCAGTTTGCCATAATGGCGTGGTGCCCATGCCCAGTTGTCCTTTCTAGCCTTTCTGCCGTGCCTGCCGCTTACTTTGAACGAGGGCATATCCGTGCGGCAATGTACCGCCCACAAAAGAGTTGCGCGCGTTGCTCCCAGACGCTCTCCGTTCTTGCTCCATCTATCCGAATACAGGAGCCTTATCTTAGGTGTACACTGTTTTGCTATCACAGGCTGCGCTCACAGCCAATCATCTAAAGCGTCGTGTCGCTGCTCTGGTCAAAAGGCTCGACACGCGACAGCCGAAGAGGCTAGCCGCGAAGCGGGATGTAGCCTGGGTTGGACCACGTGCGGAAAAATTCACTGAGAGCCTCATCAATAGTAGTGTTGATGGAATACTTGCCTTTGATGTTGACTGCCGCTACACTCTCTGGAATCCAGGCATGGAACGAATAACGGGTGTAAAGAGCTCAGTTGTGATAGGCAAATGTGCCTTCGAGGTCTTCCCTTTTCTCAAAGAAACGGGAGAGGACAACTATTTTTATGAGGCCCTCAGCGGCAAAACGGTGGTAGCCAAAGATAGGCCCTTCATTGTGCCGCAGACCGGCCAGGACGGCTTTTTCGAGGGTTACTACTCGCCACTTTGTGACTCCCGTGGAAAGGTGATCGGGGCCTCTGCGGTAATACATGATATTACCGAGCGATGCCGCATCGAAAAGGAGCTAAGGGAAAGCGAAAGTAAGTACCGTATGCTGGTGGAGCAAGCCTCCGATGGTATCGCCATATACGATAGGCAGGGCATGATAGTTGAGGCGAACTCACAAGTTTGTGCTATGGTCCGGTACACACGCGATGAACTCCTCAGGCTCAACGTGACCGATGTTATTGCCCCGCACAATCTGGCGACTACTCCTCTGCGCTGGGAGAGCCTGAGCAGTGGCGAGTCTGTGATAGGCGAGCGGGTGCTGCTCTGCAAAGATGGGTCGCTTCTTCCTGTGGAGCTTAGCGCCAAGATGCTCAGCGATGGGCGCGTGCAGACAATCGTCCGAGATATTACAGTGCGTAAAAAGGCCGACGAGGCTATACGCCTGCTCAATGAGGAGTTGGAGGAGCGCGTCAGCACGCGCACCGCGGAGCTGGAGACCGCGATACACAAGCTGGAGGTCGAGATCGCAGAACGCGAGCGGGTGGAAGCTGAGCTTGCTGAGTTGCTCTCACGTGAGCAGGCTTCTCGTTCCATCGCCGAGGAGGCGGTACATGCTCGCGACGAACTCCTCTCGATTGTCTCTCATGACTTGAAGAATCCGCTTGCAGCAATCAAGGGCAACACACAGTTGTTGCAAAAGCGGGCGGGTACTGGGCACGGGACCGAGAACCAGGCAAAACTCCTGAGGAGGATAGACGAGGCCGCAACAAAAATGCTCTTACTTGTTGATGAGCTTATGGATTTTGGCCGCTTGCAGGGAGGCCAGCAACTTTCGCTACAGCTACGTTCAACAGACCTCGTGGAGCTAGTCCGGCAAGTAGTGGATGACCAGCAGCAGCGCACTAACATCCACAAAATAATCTTCGAGCCTTCTCTACCAGAGCTTGTGGGCCTCTTTGATGTACCACGACTTGAGCGGGTCATTACCAATTTACTCACCAACGCAATCAAATACAGCCCGGCCGTCGGAGAGATTAAGGTAGAGGTCGCCCAGGTGACCGATGTAAGGGGGGCGCGCGCCAGGATCAGCGTGAGAGATCAGGGTCTGGGAATAGGCGCTGAGGAGCTGCCCCACATCTTCGAGTGGTTCCGACGTGCCGGTGAGCACTCAGGAAGGATAAGCGGCGCAGGTATTGGACTGGCAAATGCCCGTCAGGTAATAGAGCAGCATGGCGGTTCAATCAGCGTAGAAAGCATTGAAGGAAAAGGCTCAACCTTCACGATCGAACTGGCTATCACTGCTCCCTCGTCGGAGAGAAACGACGCACAGCATTGAGAGCGAAAGGGAATTACGGCTGCCAGCTTTGTCTTTGCCTAGAGCGCGCCGCGCGGCAGCCTAACTCCGGCCCGCCCTACATAGCTCTCTATATTCAGGGTCAACAATTTCAATGTACTGAGGGTGGAGCTGAATATAGCTCGTAACAAAAGGGCACCGGGGGATTACCGTCAGCCGTCGGGCGTGCGCGTCTTGCAGAGCTGCCTCTACCAGCTTGCTGCCAATGCCCTGCCCCTCAAGCTCTTCGGGCACTTCAGTATGAGTGAAGACTACGCACTCGCCGGAGAGGGTGTAGTCCAGAAACGCGACATATCCGGGCAGAATAGCTTCAAAGCGATGTGCAGCTTCATTGTTTTTGACCGTTAGGCTATCAGGGTTCACAGTCATGATTTATGTCTCTAAATTGCTTGCTGAGATTGTGCAGGATAACGGACCCTATGCCTCTGCCCTGAGACAGAGCGACGGGCTGAACAGAGTAAGTATGTAACACAGACGGGAAATCTATATTGCATATTATAGCATTATTATGACGCTAGGAAGGACGGAAGGTGCGATGGTGAGCAGCTTACTTCGCAAGATGAGTTAGCACGTAGCACTCAGCTACCGGAAAGGTATGGCATCTGTGGAGAGGAAAGTAGTAATTATAACAGGCGCGTCCAGCGGAATCGGGCGAGCAGTGGCTTTGTTGGCTGCTCGCAAAGGGTACTGTGTGGTGCTCAACGCTCGGCGGGGAGGCTTGCTGGCGGAAGTGGCCCGCAAGATAGAAGCCGACGGCGGTAAGGCGATTGCTGTGGTGGGTGACATGACACGTTTAGAAGACCAGAGGCGATTGGTCAATGAGGCAATAAGCCAATTCAGGCGAATAGATATACTTGTCAACAATGCGGGACTCCCTCTGCCCACGAGCTTCAGCGCGGCGGAGCCGGAGGAGTTGCGGCGCCAGTGGGACGTAAACGTGACCGCCCTTTCTACCCTGACGCGTATCGCGCTGCCTTATCTGCGTGAATCAGGGGGGGTGGTGGTGAATATCGGCTCATCTATCAGCCGTTTCGCTGTGCCTGGCATGGGCAACTACAGCCCGACCAAGATCGCAGTAGCCGGACTGAGCGACGCCTTGCGTAGAGAGCTAACCGCCCAGGGGGTAGATGTTTGCCTGGTAGAGCCTGGCCCTATCGCCACCGAATTCACCGAGCGGGCAGGTGGAGACAGAGGCAGCTATTCACCGCTTTCCATCTCAGCAGCAGAGGCTGCGGTGCCGATTGTGCGTCTCTTCCAGCACCCGCGCAGCCGTATTGTCGTGCCCGGCTGGCTTGGGCCGGTGCTGCTGGTGGCAGGCGTGCTGATGCGCGTAGCCTCTCCACTGGTTGATGCAGTTTTCTTCGCTCTCGTGAGGCGTCGTATGCATCGCCGCTAAGAGAGTGCTCGTGCAAGCCGTGCTCAGGGTAGCAAACCGGCAGTCATGTGCCATAAGCGCACCGTGCCATCGTCGGACGCCGAAGCAAGGGTCCGCCCATCTGGTGCCCAGGCGACACTGTTCACCTGGGCATTATGCCCTCTGAGGGTTGCCCACAATGTGCCATTGGCTAGCCACAAGCGCACCGCCTTATCATTGCTGCCCGAAGCTAGCAGACCCCCGGTGCGGTTCCAGGCCACGCTGCTTACCGATGCCCTGATCGACAGGTGATTGGCTATCGTGGTGCCATCCGGCTTCCAGAAACTCACGCCGTTGCCGCCCGCCAGGGTTCGGCCATCGGGTGACCATGCGAGAGCGTCCACGTTCCCATTATTTTGTATGCTCGTGGTTACATTGCCTGCGGTATCGTAGATTTCGATATTTCCGCTCTCGTCGCCTATCGCCCAGCGGGTGCTATCTGGCGACCAGGCCAGCGCCCAGGCGGGTGTACCTCCTGCGGTGTGAGCTACCTCTACACCATCGGCACGCCACAGCTTGTAATCGGTGGCCCCTCCGACTAGCCACTTGCCGTCGGGCGACCAGGCCAGATTGAAGAACTTGCCGCCACTGTCCAGAGTACGCATCGTACGCAGCAAGGTGCCGTCGGGCCGCCAGAGTTGCACGGTGGGCATAGGGAAAGTCACGATCGAAGCTACAGCCAACGTCTTGCCATCGGGCGACCAGGCCAGGCCAAAGACAGTACCGGCCCCGCTGTTTATGGTGCGGGCCGGAGAGCCATCACGGTGCCACAAGCGAACGGTTTGGTCCCGTGAACCCGATGCCAGCAGGGTGCCATCAGGCGACCACGCCAGGCTAAAAATGCCGTCCGTGTGGCCTCGCAAGGCGGGAAGTGGAGTGCCGTCAGACTTCCACAGGCGCACCTGTGGGTCTCCTCCATTACTTCCCAGCGCGCCTGAGCCTGCGGCCAGGAAAGTGCCATCCGGCGACCATACCAGGCTGGTGACAGGCGTAATGATGCCGGTTAGCAGGGTTGAGGTGATTGCCGGGCCGATTTGCGTCGCCGTGGGCGGGGTGGGCGACAGGGCTTGGCTTGTGCTCGTCGGCCCAGGTGGCGTCTCACCCGCCGTGGTTTGAGCGCGGGTAGCGCTTGGGACGGGGCGGGTATCAGGCGCGGGACCAGGGGCAGAGCTGAGCTCGCAGCCGGAACTCAGCGTCAGCAACATCACAAGGACAAGAGCGCGAGCCATACGCTGACCTCAATCGGAAATGTAGCACTGAGTAGTGATTCATCACTCCGAATCTTATACTATGGTGCACCACATGTCAAGACCAATTGAGGGCGTAAGTGTTCAGGTTAGGGGTATAGCAATCTTCAAGGAGTGGCTGTGGAGGCGTACCCTTACATACCCTTACGTACCCTCACCCCCAACCCCCTCTACCTTCATGGGAGAGGGGGTTGGGGGTGAGGGGCGGGACACCTCTGCACCCTTACTCTGAACACTTACTTGAGGGCGTAAGGATTCAGATTTTGGGTTGAGAAGCTGTGCGGGTAAGAGCGGGGCGCTGCTTTGCCCTTGCAGTTACATCGTCTGTACCCTAATCCTGAACGTTTACTTCAGTGCCAATCAAGGTAGGCTCTTGTGCCTGGCTGTGTGGGCGTGTCACATTTTGCTACAGGCTTGTACAAAGGTGTGCTACGCAAACTGTGGAATCACATCACGGGCGAACCTTTGCAATGGCTCCTGGTCGTAGGCTACACGCGGTATGTAGATAATAAAATAGGTGACTCCTGCTTCGACCAGAGGCTCCAGGCGAGCGCGTATTTGCTCAGGTGTGCCAACCCACACAGATTCGGCGTACTCCTGATAGCTCTTGTTGCCTCTCGCCGCGGCGGTCGCCTTCTCAGGATTATCCCCTTCTTTGAGCAAAAATACGTCGCGGCTGGTCGAGCGAATGATCTCATCATAGTTGCGCCCCAGATCATCACAATGCTTCTTCAACACCTCGAACTTGTGACGCAAGGTATCCACATCGCCTCCTACATTGCAGGCGTTTGCGTACTGCGCCACCAGCTTCAGCGTTACGCGCTCTCCGCCGCCGCCGATCCAGAATGAGGGGTGGGGCTTCTGCACACCTTTCGGCTCGTTTATCGGCTTGTCTATGGTGTAATAGTTGCCGCTAAACTGCGGGTAGTCCTCGGTCCACATCGAGTGGATGATGCGGCACGCCTCGCGAAACGCCTTCATCCGGTCGGGCACTTCGGGGAAACCATATCCGTAGGCGCGCCATTCGTTCTCGTACCAGCCCGCGCCGAGGCCAAAGAGCAACCGCCCATTGCTCATAACGTCCACAGTGGATGCCATCTTCGCCAGCAGCGCGGGGTTGCGGTAGCCGTTGCAGGTGACCATCTGGCCGATTTTGATCCGGCTGGTATCGCGGGATAGCCCCGCTGTACTTATCCAGGCTTCGAAGGTGGTTTCAAGCTCCGGTGTTGGGACCGTATGGAAGTGGTCATAGACCCATACGGAATCGTAGCCGCTTTCCTCCGCAACTTGCGCCACTCGCGTCATCGCCTCGTACTGCTCGACCGGATCGCGAATCTCTGTGAGGTCCAGCCTCCAGCCCTGCGGCACGAAAAGACCAAAAGTTATCGCCATAATATACATCGTCCTTTCAATATGAGTGTACTCGTAACTGAACCACCTGTGAGCCATTAAAAAAGTCTGCTCTTTGCAGGCCCCCACCTATCCTTTGCCAGTTAATCAAGTCTCATGCCAGAGGTTGTGCTTTCTCTATGTAGACTTGCTGGAGGTAGGTTGAGAAGCCAGGGTCACTTGCTCTCCTTGAAGCTATACCACTACAACTTTACGGAGTAAATGCGTAAAAGCCTCTGGGAATCTTTTGCGCTAAACTAACATCGTCTCTGGCTAAGGCATCACCGGTTGGTTATGCTACATGAGCCGGCGTTACAGAGCGTATGCCACAACAGCGTGACACGCTTGGCATGAGTCGTGATGAGACATCGCTTCGGAGCTTTTTCGTTTGCCGTTCGTTACAACTACTTTATAGAAAGTTATTTTATGCTGCATAGCTCTTTGCTGGAAGTCGTCCAGGCTGTAACCCGCGCGGCCAATGAGGCAACAACTATAGAAGCCGCTGCTCAGGTCTGCCTGGACAGTGTATGTGACTTTACGGGCTGGCCGGTTGGGCATCTCTACCTCGTCGCTGCTACACAATCCCAGCACGCTCAACCGGAGCAATCCTTAGGACCAGCACTCTACGGGCCTGGGCAGCAACAAGAACGGGCGCCTTTGCAGCTGGCAGCCACTGACGTGTGGCACCTTGGCAATCCTCAGAGATTCCAGCGCTTTCGTGAAGCAACGGAATCTATGGAGCTTCCACCTGGCGTTGGGCTTCCCGGTCAGGTCGCGCAAGCAGGCGGTCCGGTTTGGGTAGCTGATGTAACCCATGATCCTAATTTCCCCAGGCAGCAAATTGCCGCCGATGCTGGAATCAAGGCTGCTTTTGCTTTCCCTGTGTGGGCTGAAACGGAGATCGTAGCCGTTTTGGAGTTCTTTGCCCTGGCTGTTATAGAACCTGACGCGCCACTACTGGAAGCCATGTCGCACGTGGGGATTCAGCTTGGACGTGTGGTAGAACGCCAGCGCGCGGAGGAAGCGCTGCGCGCATCGGAGCTGCGGTTTCGCTCTGTGGCGCAGTCTGCTAACGACGCTATAATTTCCTCTGACAGCTCAGGTAAGATCACCTTCTGGAACAACGGAGCGCGAGTTATCTTCGGTTATAGCGAGGAAGAGGTGCTCGGTAAACCTCTGACAGTGCTGATGCCCGCCCGCTATCTTACCAGCCACATGGAGGGGATAGAGCGGGTGAATACGACGGGTGAAACCCGCATCATCGGCAAAACAGTTGAACTGTACGGGCTGCGCAAGGATGGAAGTGAATTTCCGCTTGAGCTATCGCTTGCTACCTGGACTACATCGGGAGGTACATTCTACACAGGGATCATAAAGGACATCACCGAGCGAGCGCTGGCAACTGAAGAGCTTATGCAGCTGAATGAGGAGTTGGAACGCAGAGTGGCTGAGCGTACTTCGGAGCTCGAAGCTCAGGAGGCGATTCTTACTGCTACCTTTGAAGCCACTCCCATCGGCATAGTGCTGGGCGATACGCAATTGAGAGTTGTCAACTTCAACTCAGAGTGGGCGCGCATTATGGGTGTGGACCTCGGCGCCGCGAAGGGCAGGCTCATATTTGAGGTTGTGCCCTCAGCAGAAGAAAGAAGGGGTTTGTACGAGCAGACGCTAACGGGTACTCCTGTAGACCTGGCAGGTGCGCCGATGCGGCCTGCATACGACACAACAGAACATTACTACGATGTGCATATGCGCCCGGTCCGCGATAGCTCAGGCTCGATTACGGGGTTGCTGTCTGCGGTAGTTGACGTTACTCAGCGTGTAACTGCTGACAGGCAAAAGAATGAGTTCATCACTCTCGCATCGCATGAGCTGAATACGCCGATAGCTGCAATCCGTGGCTATGCTCAACTTGCCCTCCGTGTTTCCAATGGCCTTCAGGATGAGCGTATAACACGAGCGCTCGAAAGGATTGATGATCAGACAAAGCGGATGGCCTTTCTGGTGGAAGACTTGCTGGACGTGGCGCACGTGCAGCGCGGCACGCTTGCTCTGAAGCGCCAGCCGCTCGATCTGGTCAGCCTTGTGCAGCAAAGTGTCGAGGAGTTTCGCGTCAGAACCCCGGATTTTACCTTTGTTACCGATCTACCTGGTGCGCCTCTCATGGTCGCTGCGGACCCTCTGCGCATTCGACAAGTACTAACAAATCTGGTAGAGAATGCTGTTAAATACTCACTCAGCCGGCGTGTGGTGGAGATTACTGTGACATCGGCCACTTCGGAGGCGGTCGTGGCGGTGCGCGACCACGGTATAGGTGTGCCTGGCGAGCAGCAAAGCAAGATTTTCCAGCAGTTCTTCAGGTCGAACAATATCCAACAACACCGGAGCGGGCTGGGGTTAGGGCTCTTCATCTCCAAAGAGATAGTATCACAGCATGGTGGGCGCATCTGGCTCGCTTCAGCGCCGGGAAGTGGGAGCACATTCTACTTCTCACTCCCTGCTGCTACATAGTGAGGGGGGTTAGTAGTGTCGTGTGGCGCGGCCAGGATTATAAGGGCGCTCTTGTAGCTCTTTCAGGCACGCTTTGCAAACATCTAACATATATCCCGGCTGCGGATGGCCGCCCGCGTACTCAGGCACCAGGCGCTTGATCATCTCGTAGTCGCCCGTCACTGAATAACGGTGTGTACAGATACCCTCATCGGCTTGTAGCAATCTCGCACTGGCTTCCTGCGCCAGGCAGCTGGGGCAGTGCAGCCGGTAAGATGTGTTAGGGCAGCCCGGCGTCAGGCATTTAGCTGTTGTATGTAGCATTGAACGCTCCTTTACTGGTAGTTAGCGTTGATCCGAGCTTGCCTACCTTAAGAAGGCGCTTGAAGGCAAACGTCTCCACTTGACGGCAGGCCCGGGGCGGCCCTTCATGTTGGCTTGCCTGGGTGGTGCCACAGGACGCCACGTGGTAACTGACCCAGCGCCTGGAGCACCTCGCAATCACAGCTTGCACCCAGTTCTTCGAGGGCCTGGATAGCGGACGCTACATGCTGCCTGGCCACGCCTGTGCTTAGAATATCGCGGGTAAAGCGGAAGTCGCCGTAGCATCCAATGGTCAGCACAAGGCGTAGACGTCCCGCCAGGCTGTCGGGGTGGATCCCCAGAGCGGCGAGTTGGTCCAGCTCTTCCTGGCGGAGAATGCGTCCCTCCGGGCCGCCACGCTGATGCCCACCGGGCGCTCTCGTTCTTTTATCTGACATCACGGCTCGCAGATTAAGCTCCTAAAGGAGGCGTGCAATGAATCTCTACAGAACGGCCTTGGTCGGCGAAAGTCAGCTTTTCGAGTAGAGCCTGTACGTTTATTGCGTGAAGCTACAGAGGCCCAATGTGGCGGCGACGGCGGTTGTGCTGCTCCGTGTAGTCATGAGGTTAGCGATAAGTCGGGCGGCGATCATCTGGAGCCTTTTGTTGCAAGCTTCGGTATCGCAGTCTCTCCTGTTCACCTTGCACTATACCACCTTTGGCCTCGGCCCGCAACGGCCCAGGCGGCTACTCCCTTCGCCCTGTTCGCGGTCCTTAGCAGCGTTGCCTCAACTTGTCGCTTATGTGCTGGCTGCTGGCGGTTGTCCGTCGTCTCCTGTGGAAGCGGAGTTACTGCCTGATTTATCGCGGTGGAAGTCGGCGGGCGGCTCGGCATAGCGCTGCAAGCCTGCGCCTGGCCCCAGTTCACTGGCAGGCACAGATAGCCTTTTTGCTTTGCATTCCAGTGCGAACGCCAGCAGACCTACAACGCTGTCGAGGTCGAGCACAGTGGTGTTTACAGTAATGTCATAGAGGTGCGCATCTTCGGGGCTTTGATGGTGTTCTGCCGCTAGAAAGCGAACCCGGTCGCGGTCTTTATGCTGTATGCGCGCCTGCGCTGCTGCGCGATCAATTCTTTCGCGCTGCATGACATAGGCAATCCGCTCTTCGAGGCTGGCGACGACCCGCACGTGGAGGACGTCGCGGCGGTCTCGCAGCAGTATTTGGGCGCCTCGGCCCACTATTACTGAGTGCCCTGTCGCCAGTGCGCCCTCTACAACACGATGCCGCGCTTCATCATAAGCGTCAGAAGAGGTCATAAGTTGAACCGGTATGCCGACGGGCGCAGGTGATTGAAGCACAGTGAGGCCACTCAGAATCCGCGACACGATCCCCTCCACGTGCTCGTCGTGCGTTTCTGCTTCGGCCTCACTCACTCCCAGAGCTTTCGCAACCTCCACTACCACTTCATGGTCAATCAGCTGCCACCCCAGGCGCGTGGCGAGGCGCGCCGCGATCTCCCCACCACCGCTGCCGTATTCGCGTGAAATGGTAACCGCTCGCATTCTGGAAATCTCTGCTTCTTTCATCTTGTCCTCCCGACTTACCATTAGTGGTTACAGCAGATATTCTACGACAAAGTTCCAAAGTTAGACAGGCCGTTGAAAGATGAACATGGGGATTTGCCGATCTGGGCAAAGACCTTTGCCTTCAGTTTAGAGCAATAGCCTGCTCGCCTCTATAAAGTAGGTGTTCAGCGTAGGGGTGGAGGGCTAAGCCCTTGATGGGATTACAGGAGCCAAGCCCTTGTGCACTCCCCATGAGTAAAGCCCCCTCTCCCTTCATGGGAGATATACTCCCCAGCAATAAAGCCCCCTCTCCCTTCATGGGAGAGGGGCATGGGGTGAGGGCAGATGGCGCAACACCCGCACGGATATCCCAGGAAGATTGCTCCGCCCCAACTCTGAACATTTACTCTATAAATCGCTCTTGACAGGAGCTTGCTGCCCATGTTATATAATTGATTGACCAATCAATCAACAAGAGGGTAGGTGAATGTCGCCATCACGGGACGAGCAGGATTATGAGGGCAAGCGCCAGCAGATCATCGATGGTGCGCTGAGCGTCTTTGCCCGCAAAGGCTTCGAGAAGGCTACTAACAGAGAGATCGCCGACGCGGCGCGGATCGGCTCGCCGGGGCTGATTTACCATTACTTCAACGACAAGGCCGACCTCTTTCGACAGGTGCTAGAGGAGCGCGCTCCTGCCTTGCAGTTGGTCATGCATGGCGATGAGATGATGGATTTGCCGCCGCGCCAGGTGCTCACCACGCTCGGTAACTCATTCCTGGCAACGCTCGGTGGACCTGTGCCGATAGCGATGTTCAAGATGATGCTGGGCGAGGCGGTGCGGCGTCCGGTAGTGGCCGAGATGTTCAACAAGATCGGGCCTGGGCGCGGCCTCAGCTTCCTGGCTCGTTACCTGGCTCACCAGATGGACCTCGGCGTGCTGCGCCGCACCGACCCCGGAGCCGCGGCTCGCTGCTTTATGGGCCCTCTGCTGCTGTTTCTGCTAACACAGCAGGTATTCGTGCAACCGGATGCCTCATCGCTGAGCGGTGAGACGATGGTTGTCACGGCCGTAGACATTTTTCTCTCCGGTATGCAGGTAAACGAGGAGGAGAGAGAAGAGAGCGTCTAACTCTCTTTTTCGACTTTCGTTGACTGCTAATCAGTCAAAGCTATGCTGATCAAGCTGATTAATGGAGGGCACGTGGAAAATATAGAGGCGAATGGCTCAGGCAAGATGGAAGTGGGCTGTGTTGTAGAGGCGAGTAATCTGGTCAAGACCTTCAGGGAGGTAAGAGCGGTGGATGGCCTTGACCTTTGCATCCCCGAAGGAGTGACATTCGGGTTGCTGGGGCCGAATGGCTCCGGGAAGACCACATTCATCAGGCTGATTGCCGGGCTGGCGCTGCCCACGTCGGGTCAGCTAAGGGTGTTGGGTTGGCGGATGCCTGAGCAGGCGGTGCATGTGAGGCCAAAGATTGGCTATATGACGCAGCAGCAGGCCCTGTACAACGACCTGTCGGTTTGGGAGAATGTGCAGTTTTTTGCCCGCATATTTGGTCTAAACAACAAGGAACAAAGGGATGAGCAGGTGGCCGAAGTGCTGAGGCTGGTGGAGCTGCTTGATCGCAAAAACTCCCTCGTGGCTGTGCTGAGCGGCGGCATGAAGCAGCGCCTTTCACTTGCTTGCGCGCTGGTGCATCGTCCTGAGCTTCTCTTGCTCGACGAGCCGACGGTGGGAGTAGACCCGCAGCTGCGCCAGACCTTCTGGGGTTACTTCCGCACCCTCAATGAGCGCGGGGTTACGATAGTTGTGTCGAGCCACGTTATGGACGAAGCTGAGCGTTGCGACCGCCTGGGCTTGGTACGCAACGGCAAGCTGCTGGCGCAAGGCACGCCCTCCGATCTCAGATGCATGGGCGGCAGCGACAACCTTGAAAATGCTTTTCTCTCTCTGGCAGGGAGGGTAGGTCAAGGGCAGGAGGCAGCAAGATGAGCATGGCGCGTATCTGGGCAATCACCGGGCGAATCATCGCGCAATTCAGACGGGATCACCGCTCGCTGGCGCTCCTCTTTGTCGCTCCGCTAGTGGTGATGGCGCTGCTGGGCTACGTCTTTCGGGCGCAGGAGGGTGGCACGACCAGCCTGGCGGTTGTCAACATGGACAATCCCCCCGCCGGGCAAACGAGCCTGGCCCGGCAGGTGATAAGCAGTCTCAAGTCGGACTCTGCGCTGGCGGTGAGTGAGATGGGGCGGGCGGAGGCCGAAAAAGAGGTAAGAGAAGGCACAGAGCGCGTGGCGCTCGTTTTCGGCACCGACTTCACTCAGCAGCTGCTCAAGGAGCGCAAGTCGAGGGTAGAGGTTGTGGTGGAGGGGTCGAATCCGGCGCAGGCCGGTGGCGCGCTGGCTGCGGTGGGGCAATCGCTACAGGCGAGCGCACCTACTTTGCTCAAAGCGCTTGCGCCGCCTGCGATCTCGGCTCTTGTGCCGCAGGGCAACCCGTTGCAGGTAGGGGTGACACGGCTCTACGGCAGCGCGGACCTCAAGATGCTCGACTTCTTCGCGCCGATGTTTATTGCCTACATAGCCTTCTTCCTGATATTCTTACTGACGAGCGTCTCCTTCCTGCGGGAGCGCACGCAAGGCACTATGGAGCGGTTGGCCGCGTCGCCTGTGACCCGGCTGGAGCTTGCACTGGGCTACATGCTCGGTTTCGGTTTCTTCGCGATGATACAGGCCACCGTGCTCCTCCTCTTTACTATTTACGCTTTACAGGTAAAATATAGCGGCAACTTGGTTTCGATCTTTGTTGTGACGGCGGCGCTGGTGCTGGGGGCGGTGAACCTGGGGATATTTTTGTCGGCATTTGCACGCAACGAGCTGCAAGCTATACAATTTATACCGTTGGTGATACTGCCGCAGGTGCTGTTATCGGGACTGCTCTGGCCTGTGCAGGATATGCCCACCTGGTTACAGGTAATAGCTCGCGTGATGCCGCTTACCTATGCAATTGATGCGCTGACGGATATCATGATCAGAGGTAAAAGCCTGGCGGCTACTGCTCTGCCTCTGCTGGTGCTCTTCGGCTTTGCAGTGTTGCTAGCGGTGCTGGCTGCCGGCAGCGTCAGGCGTGAAGTGGCGTAATTCCATCTGACCACTATAGAGATACGGAGGCTCAGTGACAGCTTCTCGACCGGTTTATTGTGCAGATGCCGTTTGCTCCGATACCCCGGAGGGCTGGACCTTGCCCTTATGAAAATTGACAAAGGACCCTGGCTCTTTGGATCGTTCTTCCTGGGCGGCTTCGAGTGCTCGACCCACCTTACTCTTGAGGGCCATCGCCTCGATATGATAGCCGCTACGCAGCACGACCTGCTCGCGCAGGAAGACTACCGCCTCTGTCGTGCCGCCGGTATCAACGCAATCCGCGAGTCGGCCCGGTGGCCCATTGCAGACCGGCGTGGCGCGCTACATCTCGGAAGTGTGCGTAAGCTCGCGAGGCTGGGCAGAGAGGAGGGCATGATACAAATCTGGGACCTGATGCACTACGGTTACCCGGACGACCTGGACCCCTTCTCAACTGAGTTCGTTACGCGCTTTGCGGCGTTTGCGAGAGCGGTTGCAACGATCGTGCGCGAGGAGAGCGAAGGCCAAAGCTGGTATACGCCCATCAATGAAATATCGTACACGGCCTGGGCAGCAGGCGAGGTCGGATATATGGCTCCTTTCGCGCATAGTCGTGGAGGTGACTATAAGCGCGTGCTGGTGAAAGCCGCAATCGCGGCCACAAATGCTATTTGGGAGGTAGACCCCGCCGCCTGTATACTCACAGTGGACCCACTTGTGCATCTACACGCGCCGGTGGGGAGGCCCGACTTGAAGCCCCAGGCTGACTTTTTCAATCGTTATGTAGTAACAGAAGCGTTTGACCTTCTTGCGGGGCGCATTGAGCCGGAACTGGGAGGGAGCAAGGCCCACCTCGGCGTCGTAGGTTTCAACTACTACGCAGGTAACCAGTGGACTATCCCTACACCTGAGCTACCGCAGCGTTTCCTGGATTGGGCTGACCCTCAGTGGGTGCCACTTAGCCGGATGCTGGTTGAGCTTGGGGCGCGCTACGAGGCGCCGCTCATAATCGCTGAGACAGGCTCCTCCGCTGATGAACGAGCGCTCTGGCTGGCTCACCTGACGGGCGAAGTGCAGCAGGCGCTGGCGGAAGGTGTGAATCTACAGGGCATCTGTCTCTATCCCGTCATAAGCTCCCCTGATTGGGAGGACCCGACGGCTTTCTTCGATGGGGGCGTCTTTGACGTAGCGCCGCAGCCCGGCGGCAAGCTAACACGCGTGCTTTCTCCTGTTGTTGCGGGCGCTCTCCACTCGGCTCAGGACATCCTCGATCCAGGCCACACTATAGATGGAGCGCTTCTACGCATTGAGGGGCAGGAAGCAGCAGTTACGACCTATGGTTTCGTGAAGCCTCTCGAAAGCGTGCGCTTCAAACCCGACAACTTTTCCTACCGAACCCTCGCCGCGGGCAACGATTTGATTGTTGAGGTATATGGTTTCGAGCCGGGAGGCTCACTCCCGTCTCATCGCCACAACCAGACGGAGCACGTCTTGACTTTTCTGTCAGGCAGGGGCGCTGTGTGCATCGGCGACCGGTGCATCAAGGTGCAGGAGGGAGAGAGCATAGTGATCCCCGCAGGGCTGTACCACAGCATAATCAACTACACCACGCAGCGCCTGGTTGTCCAGCAGGTGAGCGCGCCCAGGCCCTGGGACGCTCGCTTCGACGGCCCCCACCCCGCCAACCTTGAGGCGGCAGGCTCCCAGGGCGGCTGAGGCGATTTGCTCAGGGGTGGCGACTGAGCAAATCGCCCTCCTCGTTATATACGCGGGTCCTGGATGAGAAGCAGTATAAGGTGGGGTGCCGCTCTGGTACCATCTACCTATTCCGCTTTACACATTAGAACGCTACAATGAAACAGCTAAAGGTGCGGGCTGATCACTCTTCGGAGTGATCGGTCCGCGCTGTCTCTCTCCACAGGAAAAAGGCAAACTCGTCGAAAGGCGAGGACGCAAAGCCATTGGATCTAAGGCTCATTAGAGCTATGACAGCCAGGTTGCCCGGCAATGACATATTTGCCACTGCGCTATTACAACGTTGACAGTGTGGCTTTATCGTCGCCCAAAATTGCCTGCAACGGCTGTCGTTCCTCAAGGAGGAACTATGTACGTTTGCAGCAGTAGCAGTCACCCACAAAGCGAGCGGCTGACATGCGCCCCTCCCCACTGCGAAAGCAGTGAGCCTTCTTGTCCACAGTTCCCCTGGGCGCAGCCGAAAAGCCGCGCGGTCCGGTTAGTCCTCCTTGCTATTCCTGTGCTGGCGTTCTACTTTGGCGGTTTATACACTCCCGCCGGAGCAGCTGCAGCGTCTGAACCGCCGTGCGGGCGCACCCAGTTTGTTGATGTTTGCACCGGCGACTGGTTTTATCCGCCAGTCAGCGACCTGACCGCGATTGGCGCGATCTCCGGCTACGCCGACGGAACTTTTCAGCCGAACAATAACGTAACACGCGCCCAGCTCGCAAAAATTGTAGTGCTCTCCACAGAATTAGATGGGCCGCTCCCCTCTACCAACACCTTTGCTGATGTGCCTGCAACCAACGTCTTCTTCCCCTGGGTCGAAGTTGGGGCCGCGAACGGGCTGGTATCGGGCTATAGCTGCGGAGGGCCGGGAGAGCCTTGTGACGACTTGCGGCGGCCCTATTTTCGGCCCACCGCCATCGCGAATCGAGGGCAGGTTGCCAAAATGGTCATGCTCGCCGGCGGCTCAGACCCCTACTTTCCAGATGTTCCTCTCTTCGCCGATGTGCCAGCCGACAACCCCTACTATGGTTATGTGAACAGTGTGAGCCGTGACGGTATAATCAGTGGCTACTCTTGTGGAGGACCGGGAGAGCCTTGCGACGCCCAGAACACCCCATACTTCAGGCTTTACAATACAACGACAAGAGCTCAGGCTTCTAAGATGATCGATCGTGTGCGAGGCCATCGCGCCACCCCTTCCCCTACGGCCACACGCTCCACAACCACTACGACCCGCACCCGCACCCCTGGCGCGACGTCTACGTACGTGCCAACACAGACGCCTCAGGCGAGCACTACCCGTACGCCTTCGCGAACTCCCAGCCGAACGCCAACTACTGCCGCGTGGACAGCTACTCGCACCGCGACTCCCTCAGGCGGCACGCCTACAGCATCATCTACTATACCCCCTGGCGGTTCGGGGATAACAGCCAATGACCCTATACCCTGCCCACTCTATCCCGCGGATAACATCTGGAACAAACGAATTGATGCGCTCCCCACTCAGATTATGTCGGATGCATACGTAGCCACGATAGGCACGAATGGAACGCTGCACTCGGGTTTCGCGATGGGGATGTGGCAGGGCTTCTCTATTGGCAACCCTTACAACGCGGTAGCTACGGCCCAACCGATGGCGGTGATCACTTTTACCGACTACCCTAGCCAGAGTGACCCAGGGCCCTATCCTTTCCCCGATGGTGCGCTCATCGGCGGGGCCACATGGCTCACGCCCGTGCCGACCAGCGGTGACAGACATGTGTCCATCGTGAGAGGAGGGGACTGCACTCTCTTCGAGACGTGGCATTCAAGTCCTGTGGGCCCCGGTGAGTGGACAGCGGCCAACGGCGCTATCTTCAACCTTAACTCCAACGCCCTCAGGCCCGATGGCTGGACCTCTGCGGACGCCGCGGGCTTCGCGATACTACCCGCGCTTATCAAGTACGATGAAGTAGAGGCGGGGCTGATCACGCACGCCGTGCGGGTTACAGCGCCAATGAACACGATTCGCAGCAGCCACGTGTGGCCCGCACGGCACTCCGACGGCACCAACAGCAGCTCGAGCGCACCCCCCATGGGTACACGCTTCAGGCTGAAGGCTAACGTTGACATATCCAGCTTCACACCCCGCCTTCAAGTGATCTTGCAGGGGCTAAAGAGCTACGGAATGTTCCTGGCCGACTCGGGTGACGCATGGCAGATAGATGGCACGCCCGACCAGCGTTGGGATGACAGCGAGCTGTACGACCTCAACCGCTTGCCTGGCTCCGATTTCGAGGCGGTAGATGAGTCGGGCCTTATGATAGACCCCAACTCCGGCCAGAGCCGCTAAGTATACCTCAGAAGGGAATTGTAGAAGTGGAGAGGCACCGAGCAACCAATAAGCGCAAGCCCGCCTGTAGTTCAACTACAGGCGGGCTTTTATGCGGCCCAGAGTACTAAGGTGCGAGAATATTAGGCTGTGGCGCTGACGTTGGTTTCGGCCTCAGCTTCTTTCTCCGCCTGCTCTGTGCTCTTCACGGCCTCGATGTTCAGGTCAAGCTTGACCTTATCGCCGACCAGCACGCCGCCTGTCTCCAGGGCCACGTTCCAGTTGAGATCAAAGTCCTTGCGGTTGACAGTGGTTGTGGCGGAGAAGCCTATGGCCTCCGCGCCGTAGGGAGTTACACCGCGCCCCTCGTAGGTGGTGTTGAGGGTAACTTCTTTGGTTATGCCACGTATCGTGAGGTCACCGACGATGTTGTACTCGTCACCTCCCTTAGGCTCGATGCGTTTGCTCTTGAAGGTGATAGTCGGGTACTGCTCTACCAGAAAGAAGTCGCCTGAGCGCATGTGCGTGTCACGCTGCTCAGCGCCTGTGGTGATGGTTGCTACCTGGATCGTGGCCTCGACTGAGGAGTTCGCGATCTTCTCCTCGTCGAATCGAATAGTGCCTTCTACATCAGGGAACCGGCCCCGCACGTTGGCGATCATCATGTGCTTGGCGACGAACTCCACTGTGCTGTGAGCGGCGTCTATCTTCCATGTGCTTGTCTTGATATTTGTCGGGGTTTGTACGATTGTGTTAGCCATTTATCGCCTCCTACTTATTGTTTAACTATCTACTATTTATACGTCAACTATGGGGCCAAAAAGAACATCTAGTGCTGTCTGATGGAATTGTCCAGCGTCTGGAGTATCTCGCGTAATGCAGCCAGTTGTTGGGGTGTCAGCCCCGACATGTGCTCGCGAACGAACTCGCTATAAGCAGGTACAGCTTCCTTCGCCAGTCTTTCGCCCTCTGCCGTCAGATGAAGCAAGTTAGGGCGGCGGTCTTCGGGATCGCTACGCCTCTCCACAAGACCATGAGCCGACATTCTGTCAATAAGCCCACACACGTTGCCTTTTGTAACAAGCAACTTCTGGGCCAGAGCCTGCTGGGTTATACCTTGCTCCTGGCTGAGCAGAGCCAGCACGTCATACTGGGCGAGCGTCAGGTCGTAATTATCGAGGTGGTCCATCAGGTGACGTTGCATCTTATCGTAGACGCGCACCAGATATAACCACGCAGACATTGACGAACCACACGCCTCACCTAGCTGCTGAGGCGGCGCTTCCGTTGTGATCTCTGTCTCCATAAAATTGCTCATTCACTTATAGTATATATATAAACTATTTTGCGCGATTTGTCAAGCCCCCGCTAAGCTGTAACTGTTCAGAGTAGGGGTAGAGGCAATCTGCAAGGAGTAGCTGTGGAGGCGTACCCTCACCTAGCCTCACCCTCCCTCACCCCCAAACCCCCTCTCCCATGAAGGGAGAGGGGGCTTTCTCCCTCACCCCATGCCCCTCTCCCATGAAGGGAGAGGGGGCTAGGCTGGCCCATCCACCCTTAGTCTGAACGCTTACGCTAAGCTCAGCTCGCATGTTGGATTTTTGCCGCAGCTTGTTGCCCGCTTACCTTCGGCCAAACGAAAAGAAGGGCTCGGTTGGCCTAGTTGCCGCCGGTTCCGGTGAGAAAGGCCTGCAACGCATCAGCATATGCCAGCGCAATCGCCTGGCGTACGCTCTCTTTGTTGAGTTGAGCTGCTTGCTCAGGTGAGCTTACGTAAAGCGACTCGGCTAAAACGCCCGGCATGGCAGTAGCCCTTACGTGCCTCGGTGGGTTCACAGGCCCGAGCAAGAACAAATGTTGAGGAGGAACTGAAGAATCGGTGTTCAGATCGGTGACCAACCCCGCCCCGTCAGGCGTGTAGCCCGCATCTGCAAGTTTAGAATCAAGCTGGTCGCTCACCAGATGGCCCAACTGCTTGCTCTGCTCAGCAAAGTTGCAGTCAGAGTCGCCACAATATACCACCTGCACATCCTGGCGTTCCACCACAGACGGGTCGCCTCCATTCGCGTGGATGCTCAGAAAGACTTCAGCCTTGAAGTTGTTGAGGATATCCACCCGCTCCTGCAAGTCATCACCCGATGCGCCCACTATGCCGTCGCCATTGGCATCGGCGGGCCAGGGGGCGGTGAAGGTGTCGGCGGCCTCTCGAGTGAGCACAACTGCAGCCCCGCGAGCGCGCAGCAAATCGCGGGTGCGCAATGCCACGTCAAGGTTGAAGTCGTCCTCGGACAATATGAGCTTGCCTGTGTCAGGGTCTGTGAGCACTGCGCCGGCATCACCTCGCGGGCCATGCCCCGGATCAAGCCCGATGCGCCGCCCGTAGAGTGGCAGCTGAGCGCTCGCGCTAATTGTGCCTGCCGGCTTCGGCAGCAGGTTGAGCGGAGTGGCTGTGAGGGGGAGTGGACCTGAGCTTAGAAACGATCCGGCCGCTGTGATCGCGGGCGTGGCGCCGAGTGAAGTAGAACCGGTGGCCACAGGGGAGATGGTGCGTGAGGCAGATGAGGCGTTCAAGTAAGTCGCCCCGCCGGTTATAAGCAGCCAAAGCACCGGCAACACCACCAGCGATAGCGATAGAGCGCCCAGCCATCGAATCCAGCGACTTCTTCTCTCTTTTCTCGTCTGTAGCAGGCTGAGATACAGCTTTTGCGCGGGCGGCTCGCCTGGCTCTTGCTCTGTGTTGTCTACCATACCCGGTTTTCCCTCTCCGATTCCATAATTTAATTGCGCACCGTAGTCCATGCACCAGCCCAACCCACTGGGTACCATTACGGTGTCAGTCTGGATATTCGGTTGCGGCCTTCTTCGACTATCACCAGGCGGCCTGAGCTATCGATGCCTAACCCCTGCGGCAGTTTGAGGCCCGATGTGAGGAGTTGCATCTTGCCCGTAACCGGGTCTATCCGTACGATGTCGCCGCCCAGGGAGTTGACGTAGATGCTGCCGTCTGTGCCCACTATTACATCGTCAGGCTGATATATGCTAGCTAGCCTGGTGCGGCTGCCATTTGCACGCAATCTGTAGACCGCGTTGCCGAACTCGTCCACCACTATGATGTTGCCATCCGGCTCAACAGCAGCGCCCACGGGCCGCACAAAGCCGGTTGCTATCGTCTTGAGAGAAGTGCCGTCGCGGCTCATCCGTAGCAGCCGTCCGTTAGGACTATCAGGCACAAGTATATCGCCTGTGGCCCGATCTATACCGAGGCCATCCACACCATCCTTGCTTGTGTTGTTCACAAGCTGGCGCAGCAGCTTTATACGCCCGGTCTGGTAGTTGATCTCGAGGATGCGGTTGGTTGCCTGGTCAGCTACGATAATCGCGCCATCATTGCTCACCACCAGACCCTCGGGTCCTGCCAGGCCACTTGCCAGCACGTGGGGCGACCCCGTCCCGCCGCTGATAACGTTGACCGCTTTATTGCCGAAGTCCCCGAAGATTATATCTCCCGAAGGCGCGACCACCACGTCGTCGGGGCTGCCGAACCCGCTCGCCACAACCTCTAACGTCCCTCTGGCCACGGGCGCTGGTGTTGGTGTTGGTACCGTAATAGGGCCGTATCTGGCTCGATAACGGAACGCCCCCAATTGGGAGAGCAGCACATCATAGGGCGCGGCGTTTTCAGGGTGCAACTCGAAGACCGCTCGCTCGAAGTATTGCACTCGGTAGCTCTTGCCGTTCAACGCGCTCACCTCGGTGAACTCGTCAGATATCGGATAGCCTTGCTGCGCCACCCCGCCGTTTTGCTGCCAGTATTGCAGGAAGCGCCCACCCAGTCTCTTACCCGTTTGGGAGAAGAGCACCGAGCCTGCTGAGGTATTGGGCTGCTGACCGGCTGCCCCATTCGGATACCTTTCTTTGTAGCGGAAGTCGCCCAGCAGGGATAAGAGCACATCATTGGGTGCGGCATTTTCGGGATGAAGCTCGAAGAGCGCTCGCTCAAAGTACTGTACGGTGTAATTTTTACCGTCCGTGTCGCTCTTCTCTTGCATCTGCTCGGAGATCGGATAGCCTTGCTGCGCCACCCCGCCGTGTGATTGCCAGTAGTCAAGGAATCTGCCTTTGACGGTGTGTCCAGTTTGTGGGAAGGTGCGCGAATTGCTCTGCGCGCTGGCAGGTGCTAAAGGCAGGGCAGTTACTAAAAGTGCAAAGAGGCTCAACCCTGACAACCATGATAGCCTGGTTCTACTGCTTATCATCTTATACTTCCTTTCACCCACGATAGCTTGCTTCCGGCTGCACGGCGTGGCACCCCGGCCACTTAATGGGCCGCAAAGTGTTGTGGCGTCTACCGGCATAGAAGTATCACTCTTTGTGTCGTCATAAGGTGAGTATATAAGTTTGCACGAGTGCAGTTCAATCAGGGCGTTTCAAGGAGGGTATCGAATTGGGCGTGCTCAGCCTGCGCTGCCCAACAAAACTGAGGCTTGTTAGCGCACGCCAACTGCCTTACACAACCAGTTTACAGAGTGAGCCTTAGAATAAGGCTATAGAAAAATTAAGAAATGGTGAGAAGATGATCGGGATGGCCTGGCCTGTGCCGTCTCTGTAATCACGATGTCGCCTTTTGTCTGCAACTTGTATATCGTCCTGGAGACCGCTATTCGATATATACGGGAAGCTCTTTTGCTCGTCCTGCGGGTGGATCGCGTACTTATCTCCCCGGAATCTCCTGGTGCGACAGTCGGCCCAGGGACGTACGACATAAACTGGCGAAGGGAGGAGAAGATTCGGTTTCGCCACAAGCCAGCGTGGGCTGAACGGTTTAGGTGGGTAGTCGTCCGCGCGAACCAATAGCCACCGACAGGCCCACAACCTTACCTATCTCCCCGCCCCTGGCAGCCAGCATCAGCACGCAGGCTGCGGAGAAGTGCCGTAGGCTGTGGCACACCTCTACTCCGCCAGGCCAGCGATCTCTAAGTGTACCTGCCCAGCCTTGTGCGGTGCCGGCGTAGGGCCCGTTTGTAGTAGCAGACAACTGTTGTGTTAGTAGAGACCATCTCCCGCGCAGACATGCCAGCACAAGTCGTGCCTGCATGCGCATAGCGACTGGCACAGAAGTTGCTTGGTGGTAGAGGCATCTAGCAGCGTGAGAGCGGCTCTGTTGGCTGAGGCACATACCTGGTAATATGGCTGCAAACCTTATGTGGAAGCCGACACCGCCCCGAGTGCGCTGAAGAACAATCATATTTGTACCTTCAGGAGGCATTTAATGAGGTTCTTGACTGATTCGGGAAAGGCACCGTTGGGCAGATTCACCATCCTGATGGCCGTTGTTGCCCTTGGCTTTGCGGCACTGGGGATCGCCCCAACTCGCGCCTGGGCTAGCCACGATCCTTTGATGTCACCGGATCTGCAGAAGATCGAGGCGTCGAAGGGTCAGAACGCCGAAATCGCGTTCATGAACATGATGATAAACCATCATCAGGGCGCCCTGGATATGGGTCAGCTTGCTCTCAGTCGCTCGAACCGCCAGGAGATAAAGGCCATCGCCCAGCAGATGATCGATTCCCAGAGCGCGGACAAGCAGAAGATGATCGGCTGGTTGCAGCAGTGGTACGGCCTGGTTCCTGAGCCTCCCTCGCCGGGGATGCAGCAGCGCATGACGATGGACATGACCAAGCTTCAGAGCCTGACAGGGGACGATTTTGACCGCGAGTGGCTGCTGACCTTCAGGATGCATCATACCACGGCAATTGAGGCATCGACATTGCTCCTGCCCCGTGCCGTGCATCCTGAGCTGAAGGACCTGGCCCAGAAGACTATTGACAGCCAGGTGGCCGAGCGGCAGCAGTTTGTTACATGGCTGCAACAGTGGTTCAACTTGACTGTGCCTGCCTCTCCGGGGCCTGGCGAAGCTGGTGGCGCGACTGGCGGTCAACCGGTCGGCATGCCGAGCACAGGCGCCGGCGACAGCGTACAGACCGCGTTCATGCTCGCTCTTCTCGCGATGGCGGCAGGCGGCTTGATGCTGGGCGCCCATTTACTCCGCAAGCGGGCTTAGGCATAACGGCGTGCGGAGGGCGACATCTCGTGTGGATGTCGCCTTCTGCGTGAGCTGTTTTTCTCTCTGCTCGGAGAGGGCCTCACTTCTTCCGCCGATCAAACAAGTTGATCTCCCCTACCGCCCCTTTAACCAATCAGCTGGGCACCCCGCCTTCGCTCCCTGGCCGGAGTGCAGTGATAAAGCTGCGCTTTGTGGCGCGTTGGCGTGCCTGCTCAGGGGTCGCTCCTGAGCAGGGTGGTGACCCCCGCCGCCCGCAGGATTGAGGAGATCACCTCCTGTTGGGCTAGAGCTTCGCTGACAAAATCCATATTATCAGTGTCGATGCTGAGCACGGGCGCGTCGTGGTACCGCTCAAAGAAGGCGTCGTACAAGCGCATCAGGTCAGCAATATAGGCACGCTCCATCATCCGTTCGAAGGAACGATCTCGTTGGTAAATGCGGGACATCAGCACATCCAGAGAAGCAGTTAGATAGACTACCAGGTCAGGGGTGGGCACCTGCCGCGCCAGCGCATCGTATATCTGGTCAAAGAGGTCCAGCTCGGTGCTACGCAGGTTCAAGCCCGCGAAGAGGCGTGTCTTGGCGAAGAGATAGTCGCCCACCAGGTCGCCCACAGCGAGAGCAACCTTGACGGTGGATTCCTGGTGGCGGTAGCGATTGAGCAGGAAAAAGACCTCGGTCTGGAAGGCATAGTGTTCACGGTCAGAGTAGAAGTTGCCCAGAAATGGGTTCTCTTCGAACTGCTCGAATAAAGTGCGCACTCCGAAGTGCTTGCCTAGGGTACGTGTCAGCGCCGTTTTACCAACGCCTATAACGCCCTCTATCACAATGTATGTCATTTACCCACTCTCCATCCTCATTTTGCTTACCAGGTAGCCCAACCAACTCGTAATAATGTGCCGGTTCGCCACCCTCTTTTTACAACAGAACCACTATAACAGGCGACGCCGGATGCAATGTAAATGTTCAGATTTAGGGTGGAGGGGCGTCCCTCCCCTCACCCCATGCCCCCTCTCCCTTCATGGGAGAGGGGGCTGTAATCACCCCTGTAACCCCGTCAGGGGCAGGTGATGGCAGATGGTGCAACACCCGCACAGATACCCTAAGAAGGTTGCTCCACCCTAAATCTGAACGCTTACGATGCAATACACAGTAGCAATGACCAATGCACAATACAGAGTAGACAATATGCCAGCTTACTGGTTGCGATAAGAGTTCAGATTGGGGGTGAGGGCGGGTGGCGGTACACCCGCACAGCTACCTCTTGACCTTGGTTCTACCCTGAACCTGAACTCTTACCGCAACTGCTAAGATAACCACCGACTACTGTGATATAATGATCCGGCTCACAGCTTTGTGAGTTCCCCTCAGCGCGATCTACACCTCTGGCAGGCGGGCGAGAAGTCGGTTAGCACAACTTTATGCACATATGCACATAGCTTACTTCGATTGCTTTGCGGGTATATCGGGCGATACACTGCTGGCCTCCCTACTGGATGCCGGTTTGTCCCTCGATTCCCTGCGAGCCGAGATCGATAAGTTGCCCCTCAAGAACTGCCATTTAGAGGTGGAGAGGGTGGCGCGGCAAGGCATCGCAGGGGTGTGCATATATATGGCAGGGGAGTTTCTCCCGCACAGCTACCCCATGATTGGGCGCACCAGCAGACCGGCAAGCCCTGTAACTCCCTCCGACAGAGTATACAGCACTGATCTGGCGAGCATCATCAGCGAGAGCAGCCTGCCGGCTGTCGTAAAGCAAACTTCGCTTTGCGTGTTGAAGAGGATAGCCGAAGCCGAAGCCAGAGTACGCGTGGTTAGCTCGCGCCAGAGCCAGCTACCTGAGACATACAGCGTGCGCACTCTAATAGAGATAACGGGCAGCATAGCCGGGTTAGCATTGTTGGGAATAGACAGGGTAGAGTGCTCGCCCCTGCACGTGGGCGGTGGCATGATCAGGACGGAGCAAGGGCTGGTACCTGCACTCGCGCCTGTCACCGCCGAAATCCTGCGCGCCGCATCTGTACCTATCTACGGTAGCGACGTGAACAGCGAGATGGTTACACCCACAGGAGCCGCAGTAATAAACACGGTTGCCTCCGCCTTCGGCCCTATGCCTGCTATGAGGGTAGAATCGGTCGGCTATGGCGCCTGCCCGCAAGACGGCAATCAAGGCTACAACCTCTTACGCCTGATGCTGGGAGAAGCTACCATCTCCTTCAGCACGCCCCCACCAGCCGCGACACCTGACAGTGAGGATAAGGCCGCACCTCCCGAAGAGTGGATCCCCCTGACCGTAACAGGCCACCAGCATAGTGGCCGCCAGCGAGTCATCAGCAAAGCCAATTGACGGCTGGCGATTGGACAGCAGCACGCACGTGGCTTTGGCGCAGGCGAGGTATTAGTAGCACCGACACAAAAGGTGAGACCGAAGGCACAGGTGTGGTAGAAGGTCCCATTAACGTATCATCGCGCCAGGGGAAAAAAGCATTCACGCTCACCACCTTCTCTTCCCCTTGGGCCTGCCAGTCCCGCCTCCCTTGGCGATTCCGCCGCCTCGATGCCTAGCCTGCGATCAAGCCTATTTCCAGCAGGCGGAGGAGATGTGAGGCCTTTTCTTTGGGGAGAGTATCCAGGGCGAGTTGCAGCTTCTCGGCACTGTGGCCTGCGGGGCGCATTGCGTGGAGAATGCGGTGGGTGAGTTGTGTCTCATTTTTGAGGGTGCTCTCGGCTAGAAGGAACTCGATAGGCACAACAGCCACTTCTAGCCCCTCGAAGGGCACACGTTTAATTGGAGCGTGCGCCGCTTTGGAGACCGGATCAGGGCGGAAAGTCTGCACATAAGAGACCTGCACCGTCTGCCCATCAACATGCCATCGCCCAAGCCATGTAGCACGCCCACCCACGCTCCAGGCCACGATGCGCTGGTGAACATTGCTGCGCCAGCTTTCCGCAGGGGCGAGGTTTCCTCCCCGGCGGTAGACTATGGTAGCGCCGATTGGGCCTTCGAGCGGCTTCATAAAGTGCGCGAAGTACGCGGTGGCAACGGGCGAAATAGCTCTGAAGTCTATACGCTCAGCCTCTACCTGCACACCTTGCAAAGCCAGGGCAGCATCGCCGGAGAGGAGCCAGGGGACAGGGGTGCGGGTGGTCGGTTCGTATACACGCTGGAGGCTTTGCCGCAAGGTCTCTGCCCAACGGCCTGTCTTTGGTACACACATAGCTCTATTACCTCACTCTCTAACTCTCAGAATACTCTAATCAAACTCTAAACAATCTCGTGGATCAGGAATCGATATCCTGGCAGATGCAAGTAACCGTAGGATGCACAGACTACTGATCCTGGCCCCTGCTTCAGTCGCCCAGCCAGTTCCGCATAAGCTGGAGCGGCTCCTCATACTCAGTCTCAGCAGCCACCGAGCGATTGTGCAAACCTCTACCCCCCGGCTCTTCACGTCGCTGCTCGTCGGCGCAATGGCGAATAAGAGCCACCGCCCGCTGGAGGTCAGATTGGGAGATGGCCGCCGCCTGGAAGCGGATTAGCTCGGCGTTGAGGGTAATCAGGAAATCGCCCGCGCCAAGCAGGTTATCAGCGCCCGAGCCTTTCACGCCCGTCGCCAGGCGGGCGGCGTCAGGAGAGGGCATCGAACCTGTTATGCGCGCACCCCACTGGCTGTAAACACTTCTCAGCATTTCGGGCCGCTCGGCTGAGACTATAACATGGATGTTGTGCAGGCTGCCTGATGCGAGCAGGCGTGAAAGGGCTTCAACAGCTTCATCCCAAGCGCGGCGGTTGGAGCCGTTGCAAAGGAGATCAGCACCGTCAATGATTATCGTTAGCTCAGGCTCGGAGAGGGGGTTACTGTTGAATATGGCTTCGCTAACAACTTCCTCGTCGAAGAAAAGCTCATCGTCGTCCAAGACGCTGGCGCGACGTTCCAGGACGCGCAAAGCCCAGCGCAAGCTCACCATCACCTCGACCGAGCCGGTAGCTATTGGGCAAGCAAGGTGCGGCAGACCTTCCAGCCCACGAAAGGTGATGCTATCGCCTGTGCAGTCGAGGAGAAGCAGGCGCAGAGAATCGGGCGAGTTATGCAAAGCAAGGGATAAGGCCATGCCTCTCAAGAGGCTGCTTTTCCCTGCGGAATGGTTGCCCGTAACAACGGCAGGCTCTACATCGGGGGAGTTGAGCCGTAACAGTAAAGGCGTGCCCTCGGTATCCACACCCAGGATGGCAGTAACAGGCGGCACTACATCGGCCACTCGTTGCACCAGTGGCAAGAGGCGCACCGGCACAGGATCGGGGCGTGGCACCTCCAGGTAAACACCGTCATCGCCTGGCGCTAACCGGCAAGAGACCACACCTAGAGAGTCGGCCACTTCTGGTACGATAGGGGCGATTTGCGCGGGCCGCACCCCGGGAGGCAGCTCTATGTGGAAGTGAGCCAGCCGGGGCGACAGCCTGCCGCCGTCTATTCTCGCCGCGATACCATGAGTATGAAGTACGTATTCTATGCTGTTGGCCTGGCGGTCCAGAATATCTCGCAGTGCCATCTCGGATAACCTCAGTAAATTTAGAAGTCAGGGATTAAAGGTCAGATACGAACCCTGGCCCTTGATCCCTACTGGTTGCTCTTTAGCACTACCGTCACCACCCCTTGCACCTTGACGGGGTCGCACTCCACAGAACCGTCGCGGTGGTTGGCGAAAAGGCGGATCGGGTCGGTGGAGGCGGTTGCCGACTGGAGAAAGATGTGGTCGCGTCGCTTATAGAATCGCTTGAGGGTGGAGAGCCCCTCAGAGCCTCCGGCTTCGCCTTCGATAAAGCTGGCTACTACGAAGTCGCCATCCTCGGCCCAGTTCTGGGGGCGAACAATTACCACATCTCCCGGCTGGATGCCGACGTGGGTCATGGAGGTGCCGCGCACTCGGAGAGCGTAAGCCCCGCCTCTTGCCAGCGCCTTATCAACGACCACGCCGCCTTCATAGTCGAGACAGTCGTACTCCTGGAAGGCCACGGTGACATCGTACTGGCCCGCGGCTATCTCACCGATCACCGGCAGGCGAGAGGAGTTGGCTGAAACTTTGCCCGTATCTTCATATCGCTGCAAGCGAGCGACGTAGACACTACGGTTGTAGCGGTTGCGCTCTCTGAGCTCCCCGGCTTCGGGCTGAGAGGCGCGCTCGGAGCCAAGCACTTTGTAAGCGGCGATGTCGGGCTTGCACGAGCGCAGGCTGACAGGCGTAAGCTGGCCCTGCGCCCCAGTGGCGCGGGTGAAGCGCGCCCATGCGGGCTCTGGCCCCGGCTGCGGCCCGCGTGAAGCTTGTAGCCCCGGCAAACGTATTACCATGCAAACAACCTCCTTATCCACATCTACTGCGTCTCACCTGGTGAAAGACTAAAGTATAAAGCTTCCTCAATCCCAACTCTCAGGTAGCACGCGCCATCCGGTTGGATGGGGAACCGGCCAGGGGTTGAGGCCCGGGCCGGCGCACGCTGCCACTCGTATCGGCGGATACTACTCTCGACTCGTTCAATTTCTTTGCCTCACACCTTACTCGATGCGGCGAATCACACCTACCACACGGCCTTTTATCTCTATGTTGTCCGGGTCGGTGAATATAGGCTGCATGGTGCTGTTGGCGGGCTGGAGGCGCACACGCCCATCTTCGAGGTAGAACCTCTTGAGGGTGGCCTCTTGCTCGGTTTTGAGCCATGCAGCGACCGTCTGGCCGTTCTCCGCTGTCTCCTGAGCCTCCATGATGACGAGGTCACCATCGTTGATGAGGGCGTCTACCATTGAGGTACCCTTCACACGGAGCGCATACAGGCGGTCTATATGCGGGATGTGCCTGCCCAGGAGGTCGCCTGCTACTTCCACCACGTCTTCTGTGGCTGTGCCCATACGGATATCATCGAGCACAGGTATAGGTGAGCCGGCAGCGATTGGCGAAGGAGCAATGGGTATGGTGTAGAAAGGCTGGCGACTGCGGCTGCGGCCTGTATTGTCTATAAGCTCGATAGCCCGCGACTTGTTGCGGTCGCGCCGTATGTGGCCGGCCTCCTCCAGCGCCCTGAGGTTGTAGTCCACAACGGAGGTCGAGGTGTTGCCCGACGTGGTGCGAACCAACCCTGCGCGCTCTACTTCGCTCTTGATCTCGCGTATTGAAGGGGCATAGCTATGCTCCTGCATGAACTCGCGGATGAAGCTCAGGATAAAACGTTGGCGATCCGATAATTTCTTCTTTTTCATGATAAAGTGCCTCTCTAGTGTTACCTGGGCTTATAACTGGGTCTTTGTGAACTGAACCCCCTGCGTGCCCTATTCGGAATATATCATAGAACGTTAGTTCTTGTCAATACCTTTATGCACGAATATCGAACAAATATGCTGATTCATACTGCACAATGCATATCAGGTGAGGGTTTGGGTAAGCAGTATCTATCTCTGACATAATATGCATTACCAGGCGCTTCACGCGTAGCGCCCCTACGTACCATGCCGTGGTGTGACTTATATCCTATTCCTTGTAGGCGGTAGGTAATGTAGAATAACTTTGTTGAATAGCATTCAGTGAGGGATTTGTTATGCGCGAACTTATCAATGTAATACCTTTTTTTGATGTGATTAGCACAGTGCTTCTTGCCTTTTTCATTTATGTGGGGTGGAAGCACGGCACACCGAAGGCCTTGTTGATCATAGCTTCGATCTATACAGGTTTTCTGCTCGCCTCGATTTACTACCACCTGACAGCGCTCTTCCTGGTGAAGATGTTCGGACTGAGTAAAGGGTTCGCCTCGGACCTCATTGGCTTTATCACCATTGATCTGCTGGTGTCGCTATTGATGGTGGCACTTCTTCTCAATCTCTTCTCCCATGTGAAGATTGGCGGGAAGCTGATGGTCTTCGATAGGATAATGGGTGCGCTCCTGGGGCTGGTCGCGGGCGGAATCGTAATCAGCATCTTTGTTACGCTGATGAAAGTGCCATACGAGGACAATAAGCAGAACGTGGATGTCGCCAGGGACCTCCCGCTCATGCAGCTTTTCAATAGCGAGTACAAAAAATCAATACTGGCTCCCCGCTTTGTGCTGGCGGCTCCGCTGCTGGCAACAAGCGTAAAGCCAATGCTGCCCCCCGAAGCCCAGAAGAAGGGGGCTGTGCCTCTACTGGCAGGGGCTGTACCACCAAAGTAGCCGCCGCATCGGTCTATAAAGCGGTAGTGCGCCCTGCCGCCTCTAGGTGTTGCGCCCACAGCAAGCGAGCATTGTGCTGAGGCAACACCCTGTCTTGAAAACAAAAGCAATAGCCCCGCCTAGGGGAGCTATTGCTTTTGTTTTGCTCTAACCTATTCTCCCCCTACAGGGAAAGGGGTTAGTAGAGGTGTGATTACCCCGATGTAAGAGGTAATTGAGCTTTCTGTAAAAACCCCTATACTGAAAGCCCCTCTGTGGTTACGCCATTAAACACCTCCAGAGCATTGGTTTGCAGCACCAAAAGTAAAAGGCGCATAACAGAATGGGTTATCTCACCGTTGTAAATGTCGCAATCCGTAATTAACGAGTGCCATGCTACATGGCGCTGGATAGGGGGGCAGATGGAGAAAAGCAATTTGCAGCTCGGGCTGGCCGAGTTGACAAGAACGGGACGGCGCGGAGGGTGTAGCTGTTGTAGCTTCACGGTGTTGGGGCTGATGGCTCTTCCACTACTTACTGTGATTTTCTTTTTTGTGGCTCGTTAGTTAGCTGCAATTCTAGCTGGAGGAGAGTAAAAGATGGGTGGTTGTCTTGGATTCATCGTTATGCTCATTATGTTGAGTGTGCTCGGCTGGCTCATTGACCTGATTGTGCCTGGCCGAATGCCTTATGGCTGGCTGGGTGGTATCGTAGCCGCGATAATCGGCGGTCTAATTGGCGGCTTCATATTCGGCAACTTCGGGCCTGCGGCAAGTTTCGGTGGCTGGACGCTATCGTTCATACCTGCCCTGCTTGGCGGCATTATCCTCGGCTTTATCGTGCGCTTTGTCATGGGATCACAGCGACGCTCGACCTTATAGAAAGGGCTATTGAGATGGCGCGGGGACGTAAAAGCAAAGGTAAGGGTAAAGGTAAAGGCTTAACGCTGCTGGGCCTCCTGGCAGGTGCGGCGGTTGGAGGTGCAATTGGCCTCTTCTACACACCGACTACCGGCGAGAAGAACCGCCAGCGACTCGGCGAATGGGCCGCCAACAGGCTGCAAAATGTACAGCAAAAGACGCAAGGCGTAGTTGAGGGCATGCGACAAGCCTGATGGCTGCCCGGCAGCCAAAGGAGAAAGGATATGCTAAGAGGAATGCGTACTGCTATCAAATACTTCACCATAGGGTTGCTTGCCGGGCTGCTCTTTGCCCCACGCAAGGGCGATGAGACGCGCAAAATCCTGGTGGAGCGAGGCAAAGAGTATGTACAGGAAGCCATGAATAGTTCAGGCGGGTGACAAAACTCATAGCTTGATTATCGCTAATCGGAAGGGCCGTCAACCTACGGCCTGAGAGGTTCAGTACTACGCGACAAAGGAGGTGAGAAAGATGCTTACAATCATTGGTTGGATCATCATAGGATTGATCGCCGGCTGGCTTGCCAGTATGATTATGGGACGCGGCGGCTATGGAGTGGTAGGCGACATAATCGTCGGTTTGATCGGCGCGATAGTGGGCGGCTTCCTGGCTTCTCTGCTGGGATTGGGAGGCTTGAACAGTAGTGACCCTATTAGCTGGGGCAGCCTGATTATCGCGATAATCGGCGCGATTATACTTATCGCCATTGTACGCGCCCTTTCCGGCAATAGATCTCGTGTCTAGAGGCAACGGCGCAGGCTCGCAAGACCCTGCGTCTATTTATTTAAGGATAGCGGGTGCGACCGGCGGAATAGCAATGAGATAGCAAGCACGAAGGCTTTGTTTTATTCCCTGTTGCCGGTCGCGCGTTATCAGTCGTCAAAGTAGGAGGCTCTAATGGGTCAAGTAAACGTAAATACACCAGGCGACAGCGGGGGTGGCAGCGCCGCCGCCATTGTTCTGGTGGTTGTAGTGTTGATAGTGCTGGTGTTGCTGGTACTCTGGTTGACCGGCGCGTTCGGCACACGCACTACGAGCGAGATTTTCCAGATTATGGGTGTTTAGCCGCCGAACGCCGCCCACAAAAGGTGCGAAGTACGTGGTTGACGTTTTAGGAAACGACGCGCAAGGAAGCTGGGTGTGGCCGAGCGTAGCAGATTAGCTCTCCTTACCCGGTTCCGCATCCCGCCTTTCGCGCCCTGTATCCAGTACGTAACACCTTCTGCAGCTTTCACAACCCGCCTTCAGGCGCGAGTTGTCCCGTTGCTCCTGTTGGGAGCGAGCGGGGCGATCTCGCGCATCTTTTTTGTGCGGCCCACGCCGATAAATTGGGATTCGGTGCAGTTCAGCCTGGCGCTCGACACCTTCGATTTGCATAGCCACCAACCACACCCACCGGGCTATATCCTCTACGTAGAGTCGGGCCGCCTGTTGCGCTTTGTGCTGGAGTTCGCCGGCTTACAAGGCGGGGTGAGTAGCGCGAATGTTGCCCTCTCAATTTTAAGTGTCCTATTCAGCGCGGTGGCTGTGCCGCTCATTTACTGGCTCACGCTCAAGGTCTTTGAGGACAAAGTAGTGGCGATTAGCTCATCGCTGCTGCTCCTGGGGTCGCCCCTCGCCCTCTATAATGGCGCGGTAGGGCTTACCTACCTGCCTGAGATGGCGCTGGGCATGTGCGTGGCAGGGCTGGCGTGGCGGGTCAAAGGCTCGGAAGGCGCTACAGAGGCCGTTTTGCTGGGGGTGGCGCTGGGAATAGCAGGCGGCGTAAGGCAAACTAGCCTCATAGTGCTTTTGCCTCTTTGCGTATGGGCCTTGCGGGGCAATAAAGCTCCGGCGCGGCGAAGATGGCTGGCGTTCGGCACAGCGCTGGCGCTTGCCTCTCTGGCATGGCTAACGCCCCTCCTTGTTATGTCGGGCGGGCTTGGCGCTTATCTATATGAGAATGAGTTGCAGGCGGCTGCTGTGGCAGGGCGCACCGCACTGGTGGAGACCGGACTCGACGGGGTTGCTTTCAATATAACTTTCGAGATGCTGGCGCTTGGCACAGGGCTAGCCTTTGGGCTGGTGCCTCTGGGGTTGTGGACTGCTAGAGTGTTGCGTTTTACTCTTATGCACAAGGCTAAAGCTTTTTTATTCTTCTGGGTATTGCCGCCGATTGTTCTCTATGCAGTAAGCCATGTGGGGCAGTATGGATATTTGCTCGTGGCGCTGCCGCCACTGCTTATCTTGTCGGCGTTATGCGCCAGGATGCTGGGCGAGCAGCTTGCGCATAAAAAGGGCGTGAGCGAAGCGGCGGGGCTGCTGATCGCTATTGCCCTGTCGGTGGTATCAGCCGGTTATTTTGCGCTGGCGCAAGGCCCTGTCACCGCAGCCAACATAACTGAGAATAACAACCACTGGGAAGCCGTGAAGTCCGGCCTGGCGAGCCTTACTGCTCGTGAGGGGAACATTGCCCTGGTGATGGGGGTGGAGTGGGCTGGGCCCTTTAGAGAGGCAGGATATCTGCTCCCCAACTATCGCTCTTACGCGCTGGGCTATGGGCGAAACGGTGAGTTCGGAGCGCTCTTCACGGCCTACGGGGGGCAATCAAGCTACGGGTTGCCATACCCTGTAGCGAAGACGTACCTTCCCCTCCCCTCCGGCACACGCACTATCGTGGCGCTGGACGACGCTACGGCCAGGATGGTAGCCGGTGAGGGAGGCGTGCGCGCCGTTTCATTAGCTGATGGTTCCTCGTTGTATCTACTGCACTCAGACAAGGCTGACATAGAGGGTCTAATCATAAAGCCGGAGCAGTTAGAGGCAGTGTACAGCAGCCGGCCGTGAGGCGCGTGAAAGGAGCCAATGTAAAGGAGCCAATGTAAATGATACCACTCGGAGACACCGGCACACCACAAGGGCAACGCTTCCCCATTGTGAACGTTACTCTGATCGTGATCAACGTCATAATATTCCTGATCCAGTTGTCGGTGGGCGATCCGATAAACAATGGCTGGACGTTGATACCGCGGGAGATTACGACAGGCGTAGACCTGAAGGGCCTTGAGCAGTTACCGGACGGCTCTACAATACAGTTGTACGCAGCCCCTCTCAACAACGTTTATTTGACCCTTCTAACCTCTATGTTCATGCATGGTGGGTGGCTGCACATTGGCGGCAATATGCTCTTCCTCTTTATCTTTGGTGACAACGTAGAGGAAAACTTTGGCTCGCTGAAGTATCTCGTCTTTTACCTGATCTGCGGCTTCGCGGCGGACATTACGCAGATATTCCTCGGCGGCCCCGACTCGCTTATTCCTAACCTGGGCGCATCAGGAGCAATTGCCGGAGTGTTAGCGGCGTACATAGTGCTCTTCCCGAAGGCGAGAGTAAGGGCGCTGATATTCCTGGGCATCCTGGTTACAATTAGCTACGTGCCC
>DAHVFG010000030.1:0-26443 GCA_027317125.1 Chloroflexota bacterium
GGCACGTAGTTAGCCGATGCTTATTCTTGGGGTACTGTCTTAGAGTGCTTTCACACTCGTTTCATCCCCCAAAAAAGCGGTTTACACCCCAAAGGGCTTCCTCCCGCACGCGGCGTCGCTCCATCAGGCTTTCGCCCATTGTGGAATATTCCTCACTGCTGCCTCCCGTAGGAGTCTGGGCCGTATCTCAGTCCCAGTGTGGCTGGTCGTCCTCTCAGACCAGCTACGGATCGTCGCCTTGGTAGGCCTTTACCCCACCAACTAGCTAATCCGCCGCAGTCCCCTCCCAAAGCCCCTCCTCTTGCGAAGAAGCTTTCTTCTCTACCTTACAGTAGAGAAGTTATGCGGTATTAGCTCCTCTTTCGAGGAGTTATTCCCCACTTCGGGGCAGGTTAACTACGTGTTACTCACCCGTTCGCCACTATCTTCCCTAAAGAAGACCGTTCGACTTGCATGTGTTAGGCACGCCGCCAGCGTTTGTCCTGAGCCAGGATCAAACTCTCCAAACAAGAAGAAATCTATCACATAGACTTCTTTTATCGCATGGATGTTCAGATGAACATCACTACTCCCCTGTTTAGAGGAACTGACTTGGTTTTTACATTTTCTGTGGTTCTCACCACTCTTCAGTTGTTAAGGTCTATAGCTCTTACGAGCCTCCGTTGCTCGCCGCTTTCCGGCGCAACGTGTTGGATTATACCAAAGCCTATAGCCTTTGTCAAGGCGATTGCGGAGCGTTCAAACGGCTTTTTGCTCGCTCAGCGAACAAAAACCGGTGTTTCACACCGGCGCAAAGATAACTACTCAACCCGAAGGTCTCTTGTACTTTGGCTTTGCGGTGGCATCTCCTGCTCTTTGATTTTTAACCCTTTACCTTGCGGCCTAGTTATTATACTCAATGCCACAAGCGATGTCAAGCGCTTTTGGGGCCGATTTCAGGGCTATTTTGCTACCGCCGCACGACAGATGCGTCACTCCCCAACTCACCGGCTTGCATTTCGGCGGTGGCCTTATCAGCGGACACTAGCGCCTTAGAGCCCTGGCGGCATCGAGCAGCCCGCAACTGTTAGGAAACCACAACACCGCGCCCTGGCTGGTCCAGGACCAGCCAGGGCGCGGTGTTGTGCTCGGGGCACTCGCGGCTTTTGCGGGCAGGTAATAGGCTTTTAGGCGAACATGTCTGCCCACTCCCGTATGTACCAGCTTTGAACCATGGCCCTGAGGACGAACGGGTCGCCCCTTGCGAACTCTTCGGCGGCTTCACGCGAGGTCAGAATGGCCATTGTGCTAAGGGGTTCCGCCGGGTTGTTGAGGAATGCGCCGCCCATCAGCAGTGTACCGCGAGCATGAAACTCTTTAGAGCGCGCCTGATGGGCGGCGATAACGTCGGGAGCCTGGGCGATGGCGTCTTCGAGCGATTTAAATTCGGTGGTGAAGAAGACGGCGTAGTTCTCGGCTGCTTTACTGGACATGTCAAACATCCTTCCGTGTCTGCATTCTGTCATCGTTAGCTGGCTACCTGGCTACCTGGCACTGAAAATAGAAGAACTCCTCAGTCCACAGGCACACCGTCGCGGGTTATGGCGTCGCGTCAAAGACCAGGATGACTTTGGAGATCACCCCGTCAGTGAGGCGGAAGTGTTCAGCTACAGTGAAGGTTCGACCAGTCGCAAGGTGAACATCGTAAACCAGAGTGGCTTCGGCCTCGCCGTACAGCTCGCTGATCATATCCACGCCTGTAACCCCCCGCCTAAACTTGGCCAAGACGTCCAGGTAGTCAGTGCGGCTGATGGGGGCCGGGGAGAAGCCGTTGAAGGGCGCGGGGTTAGGGATCTCATCGGCGAGGAATGCGCCAGCCGCGCTCACGTCGCCGGACACCCAGGCATCGTGATAGGATCGCACGACGCGGCGGGTCTGCTCCTGGCTGCTTTTGTTTGATAGGATTGGTTGGCTGTTCATTGTTCTACTCCTTTCAATATCCGAATTATGTACTAAATAGTCCACAATCAAAGCAAAAAAGAGGCCTAGGTGACGCTCGCCACAGCAACCTGCTTCTGGGGTGCTTCGCGCTCCACGCAGTTTTGACACTGCATCAAGGAGAAGACACCACCGCGAAGGGCCGCCATGGAGGAGGGGTCGTTGCGGCCTTTGGCGAGAAGTATCACGCCCTCGAAGTAGGCGAGCAATGCCCGTGCGGTGACCTTCACATCTAGGGTGGCGGGCACGACCCCCTCCTCTTTGGCATCATGTAGCGCTCTTTCGAAGTATTTTAGTGCTTCCTCGAAGAAGTGCTCTACCCGTGCCCGGAGCAGCTCGTCCTGCGTGCTCATCTCCAGAGTGAGGTTGCCGAATGGACATCCACGCATATGGCCCTCGGTCTCCTTCTGGACCTGCTGCCTCTCCAGCATCAGATCGAAGAACCCGAGGATGCGCTCCTGTGGGGGCAGGTCATCAGTAAAGGTAGGTTTAAAGATTACCGCTTCGATCCATCGCCACTGGCTCTCAAGGGCTGCGAGCACGAGATCCTGCTTTGAAGAGAAGAAGTGGTAAAAGCTGCTCTTGGTTACGTGCGCAGCCGCACAGAGATCGTCCACGGTCACAGCTTCGTAGCTGTGCGCATATATCGTCTCTCTTGCTGCTGCAATCAGCCTCTCCCTGGCATCGCTTGGTCGTCCCATACTCTTCTACTAAGCCTCTTCTCTACTTTGCTTCTCGATGTGCCCTTCAGGCGCAACTCCTTCTTAGATTGTGGACTATTTAGTACATAATAGCACAAAAGTGGAGAGTTGTCAAGGGTTTCCCAGGAGAATCCCAGGGTGATTGCATCTAAACTGAGGCGCAAATTACGCGCAAAGGCCACAAAGGATGAAACAATAGGGGCCGCAAAGAGGCAAAGGCTCTATTGTTGCTACGGATACCCCACTCCTTTTGGAGGTAAGAGATTACTCGCCTTACGCATGGCAAGCAGCGGCGGGCGGCGCGATGCAAAGAGCGCACTCATGTGTGCGGCATTCAAGTCGCAACGGGCACAAAAGCAACAGGGTACTCCCCGTGTATCATCGTGCCTGATCTAATAAAGTAAGTGTTCAGATTCAGGGTGGAGGGGCTGCTAAGCTAGCCCCCTCTCCCTTCATGGGAGAGGGGGCATGGGGGTGAGGGTGCGTAAGGGTACGCCTCCACAGCTACTCCTTCAAGATTGCTCCACCCTAAATCTGCACAGCTATGTAATAAACTCCGCTAGCTATTACTCGTGTAATCTATTATATTGAGGCCAGGTTATAGATCTTCGCGTGGAGGAAGTTTGTGATAGCTAACTTTAGGGTAGCGCGCCTGGGCACAGCGGCTATCGCCTGGACAGCCGGGTTCTTTGTTGCGATTCTCTTTTTTCTGGGGCGGGTCGTTTACGCTTCGACGAGCGGGGCCCCTTTTAGCACTTTCGATGTTGGAGCCGCTATAGTGCTTGCTCTTATGGTGGTATATGGCTGGCTGCGCTCGGTGCGTCGCTACAGTGTGACAGATGACGGCCTTGTGGTAGAACGCGCTGGCCCCGGCAAAGTAACTATCCCATCCGAGAAGATAGCAAGCGTAGAAGCAAACTCGGATCTCGGCTCCTTCTTTAATCTGGGCTTCTTTAGTATCGGAGGTCTCTTTGGTTGGGCAGGTAAAGTGCGGGTGAGAAAGCCAACCGACATTCAGTCGCTTGACGCGCTGGCTTATGGCACTAACCCACGCTACGCGGTGGTGCTTCACCTGAATAGTGAGAAGACGATTATCGTCACCCCTGCCGATCCCGCCGGCCTGGTCAACGCGCTGAGCCAGAGAGTGGGCAGCTCCACGAAAGCGATGACAGCGGGCCGCAAAAAGAAGCGCGGTTAGAGCCGCAGGAACACGATGACTGATCCGGCACTTTATGGCATCCAGCCCACCTCTGTCGGAGTAACTGTAAAGGTCTATGTCACTCCGAGTGCATCAGCCAACAAGATCGTGGGCGAGCACAACGGCGCGCTGAAAGTTTCGCTGACCGCACCGCCGGTAGAGGGGCCGCAAACAAAGCACTGGTGGAGTTCGTCGCCAGAGTGCTCGGTGTGCCAAAGAGGAGAGTGAGGCTGATCTCCGGTCAAGCTTCGCGGCACAAAGCGGTGCAGGTAGCTGGGGTGAGTGTGGAGGCCGTGTTGTGGAAGTTGGGGCTGGAGACTAGGAATTAGTGTTACAGTCAATCAGGCGTGCTGCTTCGGAAGCTGCTGAAAGATGACTTTTCTCCATTATTGAGCCAATCAGGGTAAGTGTCTCCTGAAACAGACGCAGGGCTGCGACACCGCGCGACGTGGGATCTGCACCATTCATAGCCACAAGCCTGTGACGATACGTCCAGGCGGAGTCCAGACCCGCCGACTCTTGCACTTGTTGGTAGTAAGTACTGTCGCTCTTCACAAGCACCCCGCGCTGCACAGCTACAATCTCCGTCAGCCAGAACAACAGCTTCGAGGTTGCATAAGAAGCCCCCAGTCGATTACCTTTGGAAAGCTCATTCATGATCTTGCCCACTAACTCGATACTCAACATCATGTGAAAACTGGCATAGGTATTAGCCTCTTGTTGTAACGACTCCCAGGAAAAAGCCCTAACATCGCGCAGGAGCCTGCCAATGGACCGATCCTTGTCGAGCAGTATGCGACAGTCAGACAAGCCGGGCACCACCCATATGGCTCTGCTGGGCTTGAGCATGTCAGCACGAACTTCTGCTTCGGTTTTCACGCTGATGCTCACCAGGCGACCATCCCGGTATGCCAGGCCTTTCTTTCGCTCGTCCTGCTCATCCCTTGTGAAGCAAGCTATGTCTACATCGCTGTATATAGTTGCCTCACTACGGGCGTAGCTGCCACCCAGAACAACACCCCTTACACCTTCATCATCCAACTCAGCTACGAGCGTGCCCAGGAACTGGTCGGAAAGGTTCACTTTAGCACACCACTCTCCCGCATACCTCTCAGCGTTTCGTGGAAGGCGGTGGCGGTCAGGGCTATGTCCTGGGGTGTGTGGGCTGTAGACATTATCCCCGAATGGCCCGACATTAAGTCGATGCCACGAGCCATCATGCCGCTCTGGAGAGCAGCTTTGACTTCCGGTTTGTTGCCCTGACGCAATGTGAGGGTGTCGGCTGAGCCGGAGACGAGGGCTCCGTCAGGGTTAGCCTTTGCTCCGCGCCCCAGCAAGATGTGGAAGATAGGGCCGTCGCCGTAGACGCAGCTCCCCTCTATCCCAAGCTCGGCGATTGCCCTGTTCATCTCCATTATCAACTGCTCGCCTGTGTTGGTTATCTCCTTCTGCGGCGCGCCTGTGGTGGCTATCTTAAGCATAGCCACGCCCGCTGCCGCGCTGAGAGGATTGGCATTGAAGGTGCCGGGGTGATTGATGCGATGGTAGCGGTTCCACTCAGGATCGCCGGGGCGGAACTCTAAAACCGCCATCACCTCTGCTCTGCCTACCACCGCGCCACCCGGCAGGCCGCCCGCAACTATCTTCGCAAGGGTGGTAATATCAGGAATCACGCCCGTTAGTTGCTGGATACCGCCGGGAGCATAGCGGAAGCCGGTAACAATCTCGTCAAATATGAGCAGAGCGCCATGCCTGCGGGTAGTCTCCTGCAACCCCTCCAGGAAACCGTCGGGTAGCGGTATGGTGCCGTATGATGCGCCTGTCGGCTCCAGGATCACACAAGCGATGTCGCCTGGCCGCTCGGAGAAGATACGCTCGACAGCCGACAGGTCGGTGGGCGCAACAACCACCCCTTCCAGAGTAGCATCCGCCACGCCCACAGATGAAGGCACGTTGAATGGAGCTTGAAACCCGGCGGTCATGGCGTCTGACCAGCCGTGAAAATGCCCCTCGAACTTGAGAAAGCGCTGGCGGCCTGTATACGCACGGGCGAGGCGCACCGCCATCATCGTCGCTTCAGTGCCTGAGCCGGTGAACTTGACGCGCTCGGCGGAGGGTACCAGACGCTGTATTAACTCTCCCCATTCCACTTCGAGAGGATGCGCCGCGCCGTAGTGTGTGCCTCTCGACATCTGGCTCTGCACAGCGTCCACTATGGCCGGGTGGCCGTGACCTAACAGCAATGCGCCATGACCCATCCAGAAGTCTACATACTCGTTGCCGTCAACGTCCCACTTGCGCGACCCCTTAGCTCTGTTTATATAAACAGGCTCAAGCTCGCCAAAGTAGCGGTTGTCGTGCGTAACGCCGCTCGGAAAGAGCTGGAGAGCGCGCTCATAGAGCTTGTGCGAACGATCATGCGGTAACTGGACGTCGGTTTCTTCAGCGTGCAGGCTTGCCATATCTTCTAGATCCTCTCTAATTGGGCAACCGTTCGCTCGTTTTGTACGTTGCCTGTGTTCAGGGTTGATTTAGGCTCAAGGAGCAGTACCTCTGCTTCCTCTTCAGCAATGGGCAGATGCTCAATGCCCCTGGGGATCACCACAAACTCTCCCTCTTCCAGCTCGATGTCGCGATCCCGCAGCTTGATCAGCAATTTTCCCTTTACAACCAGAAATAGCTCGTCCTCAGCTTCGTGGTGGTGCCATGTAAACTCACCCTTGAGCTTTACCAGCTTGATGTATGAGTCGTTTAGCTCGCCCGTGATCTTAGGCGACCAGTAGTCACCAAACGAGCCGAACTTCTCGGCGAGGTTTACTTTGTCCATGAGTGAGCCTTGTCTGTCATAGCCTGCTCAAGATATTCACTAAGAATACACTCTACTGACATTATCGAACCTCCCGCAAGCGCCATCTCCGGGTCTATTTCTTGAGGAGCCGGGCGAGACGGCGAAGGAAGAGGAGCGCTACAACAGCAGCGGCGCCAAAGAGCGCCAGCCCCCGCTCGGTTGGTGGACGCTCCACGACAACGCCGCTGGGGGGCACGTAGCTGCGCATTCGCCACCAGAGGCGCAGCATTTCCAGGAAGGCGCGGAGCACTACCTTGATGCTCGCTCCCGATTGCTCGCCTTCGGTGCGGGCGTAATGGTTCACTCCTACCTCTACAAGACTGCGGCCCTGGGCTTTTGCCTTGGCGAGTATCTCGGTATTAATGAGCGCGCCCGGCGACTCCAGGTTGATACCCTTCAACACATCGGAGTGCATAACCTTAAAGGCGCAGTCTACATCCCGCACGCGTATATCGAAGAGGAGCATCACCGCCAAGCCAAAGAGCCTGGCGTTGAGGAGCCGGTGCGCCGGGTCATTGCGCTTGATCCTGTAACCGGCGACGATGTCGTACTCAGCGACGAAAGGCGTCAGCCTGTGAATGTCGTTGATGTCGAACTGCCGGTCCGAGTCCATGAACATGATGTAATCAGCCTGGGCAGCGTTGAAGCCACTGGTGAGGGCCGCGCCGTAGCCGCGATTGACGGGGTGATTGACCACACGTACATGCGGGTTCTCGGCTGCCAGTTTATGCGCAATCTCCAGCGTGCGGTCCTTCGAGCCGTCGTTGACCACAACAATCTCGTAGTCGGAGAAAGCGGTCGGCAAAACCTCTGCTGCTTCTTCAACAACGGCGCGGATATTTGGCTCTTCATTATGCGCGGGCAAAACCAGCGAAATCTTCCCACGCACCTCCGGTTCGGAAGAGGGCTTGTTTATCAGAGTATCAGGTCGTTCCAGGGTCTGGGCCAAAAGTGCCTCCATGCAAAGATCTAGATGGTGTGTCGGGCGCGAGTTGCGCCCAGGATAACAGCCCGGAAAGCGAGCTTACCTTCGTATCACGACAGGCCAGTTTAATAGATAGGCCAATCGAGCGTCAAGTATAGTGCAGCCCTTAGCAGTTACGAGAGCATATCTTCGTCTATCGCGCTCTTCACCCAGTTGACGGAGCTTATATCGCCTTCCGACATGGCGATAGCTATGAGGTCGAGCCGCCATGGGGTAGTGTCGGGGTCGAGATCGTGAGCCGACATATATGCGTAGGCTGCCAGAGCCATGCTGGCCGCTTTACGCCTGGAGATCGACTCCTCAGCCAATCCCGCTCGCCCATGCCTGGTGCGCACCTCCACAAAGACCAGCACCGGCTCCGAAGATAAATCCAGCGGCCCGCCCAGCATGCCAGGGCACTCCGCGATGATATCTACTTCGCCCGGATTCGCGTGCCAGTTGCGCGTAATGACCCGGCATCCATGACGCGCAAGGTAGTTGGCTGCCACATCTTCGCCTATCATGCCCGTCCGGCTGCTCGCTCGTGCATGCTTCTTGCCCTCATCAGTGGGCACATTCGTCTCCCAAGACACTTATCGCCCTCTCAGTCAGAGGCTGGCCTGATATCAGCGCTTTGATCGGAGCAAAGGAACGGCGATGGATTGGCAGCAGACCTAATTCTCCGAGCGCGCTTGCATGCAGCCGCGTACCGTAGCCCTTATGCCGCGCGAAGCCGTAGCCTGGATAGTATGCTTCCTGCTCCTCCATCATACGATCACGCGTTACCTTGGCGACAATTGAAGCAGCAGCAATGGTCATGCAAGTGGCATCTCCCTTGATGATAGGGCGATGCGGAACGTGCATCGAAGGTAGTCTGAAGGCGTCAACCAGCAGGAAATGGGGCTGCACCCCCATGTTATGTACGGCGCGTGACATGGCGAGCCTGTTCGCCGGACCAAGCCCAATCGCATCTATAAGCCCCGGCGACACAACGCCTACACCCACAGCCAACGCTACAGATTTTATCACTTCCAGCAGCTTCTCCCGCGTTGCTGCGGAAAGCATCTTGCTGTCACGCAGGTAAGCAAGCTCAGGAGCCAGCACGTCGGAAGCAAGCAGGTCTGGGTGGGGCAGGATAACCGCGCCCGCCACAAGAGGACCCGCCCACGCGCCACGCCCTGCCTCGTCTACACCCGCAATCAACGTGCAATTGCCTCGGTGTAGCTCAAGCTCATGGTCCCAGTTAGGCGCAATCTGCTGTGATTGGCGCATAGATGCAACACCGGCTGTCATGAAGCTATTGTAGCAGATTCAAGAGGGGATTAGTTATTCACCACCCCACGTGCCCCACACATCGCCCAAAGCCCATCCCTATCCTTTGGTATTTTATTTCGTTATAATACTCAGCATGGGCCATCTGCTTCGCGGATGATACCTGTGCGGCCCGTGGGGCGCTGGGGCCTGGTTCTTGAGGACTCTGAGAACTGGAGCAGATCGAGCCGATGTGGGACCGCACCTCTAGTAGTGGCAGTGAGCACAGGGCACAGGGTGCCATGTGTACTTCTCATTGCAGTTCACTGAAATTGAGGAGTCGCGGTGGCGCAACCGGACGACGAGCGTTCATGGGTCGAAAAAGCACGCACAGGGGATGCCGAGGCGATAGGCGTACTCTATGAGCGCTATTTTGAACGCATATATCGCTATGTCTATCTCAAGGTAAGCGACCCCGCAGAAGCCGAGGACATCACAGAGCAGGTGTTCCTGAAGGTAATAGAGGCTATCAGCGGCTTTCAGTGGCAGGGGTCGTCCTTCGCATCGTGGCTTTACCGGATAGCCCACAACCTGGTTGTGGATACTCTCCGCCAGCATTCCCGCCGGCCCCAGGTCCCTTTAGAGCCGCTGGGTGATGCGTTGCCCTCGGAGGGCAAAGATCCCCACTTCTACGCCGAGCAGAGCGATTTTCGAGACCATTTACGTGACGCGCTGACCGAGCTAACTGACCTGCAAGCTCAAGTGATCAACCTTAAGTTCGGAGCGGGCCTCAGCAACGCAGAAGTAGCAGATCTTTTGCAACGCTCGGAAGGCGCGGTGAAAGCATTACAGTACAGCGCCTTGCAGAACCTGCACAAACTGATGATGTTGAGAGGATACACTTCTCAGAAGGACGCCTGAAGTAGACGCCTATTGCGTACGTAAGAGATAAGGCCATGCTGCCCATAACCTTATGCCCTGAGCATTACGCAGTGAGCATTACGCAGTTGTGGATAATAGAGGAAATTAGGTAGAGTTAATAGTGGCAAGAGTAACAATACAAGAAGCACTTGATTACTGTCTGGCTAACCCGGAGGGCCTCAGCGCGGAAGAATTGCTGAAGAGGTTCCCCGAGTACCGTGACGAGCTTCAGCCGCTGCTTGCCATCAGCGCTGACCTTGCGAGTATCACACCCCCGCCCGTCCCTGATGACCGGCGCGCCTTGATGAAGCAGCGGCTCATGCGGGCCGCCTCAGCGAGGCAGGTTACAGCGTCTGTGCCTGTTACTCCCCTTCGCTCACGATCTGCAAAAGCAGGGCAGGTGCCAACACCCTGGCTCGTCGCCTGGCTGCGCCGCCCGGCTTTTGCTCTTGCTGCGGTTGTGATATTGCTTCTCGGCTCCGTCTGGTCGGCCTCTGCCAACTCTCTGCCCGACAGCCCGTTCTACAGCGCCAAGCTCACCTCAGAAAATCTGCTGCTCAACTTCGTAAGTAGTGCGGCTGACAAGGTGCGACGGCACATGGACCTTGCTAATGTTCGCCTCTCAGACCTGCAAACGATGCAGAACCGGAACAAACTGGCCGAAGCTGGCCCCGCATTCACCAACTACAGCTACCACTTGAGCAATGGTGTCGCCATCTGGAACAGCACAACGGGCGATACACGCACGGAGCTCGCCAGGATACTCTATATATCAAGTGTCGCGGGCCAGTACACTTTTAGCGCTCTCAGAAGCACTCTCTCCAACTCCTCTACCCAGCTACAGGACGATTACAACCAGACCGCAAGAGCGCTGAACGACCTCAACACAAATACTGCACAGGTGCTCGAAGCCGCCCGCGTAGACCCTGCTACGCTTTTGCAGTCGGGCGCACCTGAAGTTGCCGATGTGGCCGGCCGCGCCCGCATAGACGCACGAAATCTACTTACCCCTGTACCGGCAGTTGAGCTTTTCGCGCCCAACCAGAGCGGCACCACGACTGCTGTCGCAAGGGAAAGTGTTACCTCTACAGTTCAGGCAACACCCGAACAGACCTCCAGTGTGCTTGCGGCTACTTCATCAGTTGTGGCCTCTACAGTGCTACCAGGAACACCGACAGCCCCCACAAGCGTGACGCCAGCCGCAACAAACAGCCCAGCCGCTACTTCCACCTTGCCCGGGGTGAACGCCACCGCTACGCCTGCCTCCGGCAAGCCTACTCCGCAGGCAAGCCCTTCTCGCAGAGCCACCCCCGGAGCCACGCCGCCACGCCCCGGCGCTACAAGCACACGACCTGCCGCGCCAAGCGCCACTGCGCGGCCACCCTCACGTACACCTACGGTCTATCTCGTGCCCACAAATACGCCCCTACCAGCGAGCACAAGCATTCCGACAGCTACGCCCGCGTCCACGTCCACGTCCACGTCCACACTCATCACGGCAACTGTGTCGAGCGCAAGTAGCTGTGGTCTCACTGTACAGAGCGTGCTGACCTCTTGCAATGCTCAAGGCTGTTTGAACTGGATTGCCATTGTGGAAAATACCGGCTTCGACCGCATCAAAGCGACATGGATAGCCGAATTGCAGATTAAAAGCGGGAGTGGCAACTTCCACGCGGTGGCTTCCGATCAGAAGAAAGTGAACGTCGCACTGGGCGCTAACAGTATATCAGGCAATTTTTGCGTTACTCTCCCCGCCGACACCACCAGCGTCAGGGTCAAGCTTACTATTACTGCCGACGACAACTCTTGCTCTGTAGCTGCTACTTCGAGCGCAACTGCGCCATGTCTGGCGGCAACACCCACGCCTGTGCCTCGCCCCACGCGCGAGCCTACGCAACAGCCCACTCTCCCGCCCAACGCAACAGATGAACCCCGGCCAACCCGCGCGCCGCGTGCCACCCCTGAACCACGCAGAACGCAAGGCCCCGAAGAAACACGAGAACCTGACGAGAATCCTGATCCCTCTCCCCGCGAAACCAGGCAACCCAGACCGACCAGCGAGCCTCAGCCTTTTTCTGCGCCAACAGGCTTGTAGCCCCCGTTGCCTGGCGCTTCTTTTCACGTACGTTCTATCGAAAGGGAACTCTTCCTCTCAACGCCGCTTGAGGGCGCTTCTAAGTCCGGCTTTTTCAATCTGGGTGAAGGGCTGCATTGCCAGGAGCACGACTGCGTACACTACCAGAAGCATAAGGCCCGCGCCCATATAGAGCGCGAAGTCGCCCCACCCGCTATTCCACTTCTCCGTGATGGGCCAGAGGAACCAGCCCACCAACCCGGTGGCAGCGCCTGCGAACAGAGGCTTTGCCGCCAGTGCAGGCACAGCTACTCTGCCCAGTTCTCCGGTGGTCCAGAAGAGGAAAGGCCCAAGCAGCACAAGCTCGCTCAGGATAGTGGTGGCCGCCGCGCCGTAGATGCCGAAGGGCGGCACCAGTAGCAAGTTGGCAATCACATTGAAGGCCACCGTAGCCGCGAAGGGTCCTGTGATCAGCCGCTGGCGGTCCAGGGCTATAAGGACATATTGCGTTACACCGTTGATGAAGCTAAAAGGCAAGAAAAAGATAAGTATACGCAAGGCCCCTGTTGAGTAAGGCACATATGCCTGCCCCGCCATGACCCATATGAGCAAGGCGGCGTACCAGACGGTCAGCGCGATAATGGGCACAGCGATAATCAGCATCACCTTCAGGGTGAAAGCGTACTCATAAGCGAGGCGTGGCCTATCAGTGGCGGCATGGCGCGCCATGCGTGGAAAGAGCGCCAGCGTCACCGCAGGAGTAATAAGTAGCACAAAGTTGAGGAAGCTATAGGCTGCCTGGTAACGCGAAACGTCTACATCGCCCTTGTCAGCCCGCAAAATGAAGATGTCAACCCTGAAGAATAAAGTAACCAGCAGGGCGTTCAGCATCAGAGGCCAACCTATTTTCAGGAGCGATGAGGCGGCATTTCGACTTATCCTCAGCGCAGCCAGCCCCGGCAGGCTCATCTCCGGGAAGTCGCGCTGCAAAATATATCCAAAAGCAAGGGCAGTTACTACAGTCGAAGCAAAGGCGGCAAGCGCCAGGCCCACTATGCCCCAGCCCAGCAAGATAGCGCCCACACCGAGAGCTACATTCAGCGCCGATGTAGCCACTCCAATGCCTGCGGACAGCGACATCCTCTCGCGGGCATAAAGCAGAGCCGTAACCGATCCTGAGAAGGCTCCCGGCAGCAAGCCCAGCGATAAGACGATCGTGACCCAAACCCCATCGGCGCTTATCTGCGATATAGCCAGGTAAAGCGCTATGAACAGCGCCACAGGTACAAAGAGCGCGAGGCTGATCATAGCGCGCAGAGCCAGCGTTTGCCGGAAGATATCGGCCATCTGTGCGCTGGCGGTTGGCCCACCAACCGCTTTAGACGCTTCTCTTGTGAGCAGCGTGCCTAATCCCCATTCAGAGATTGTACCGGTGATGCTAAAAAGAAGGGCAGCGGTGAAGTAATTGCCCAGAGGCGCACCGCCAATCCAGTGGTACTGCACGATGGCGTATCCCAGCATCAGCACCTTGGTGGCAATCTGCGCCGCGAAAGGGTAGAGAGTGTTTATTGCTACGCGGCGCGCCGTGGAAGTTGCATATACCGTAGAGTTTGCAGATGCTATAGGGCCAACCTCAAGCGCAGCTTCCGGCGCGGGTAGTGGCTCTAAGCTCGCGCTCTGGCTTTCTTGCTCTAACATGGTTGGCCTGCGCCGGAAGCCATTATCCGTTCCACTTCAGGGCGATTATGAGGAGCACTGTAAGGGCCATCATGAGGATCGCCGCCATTCCCGCGCAGCCGATGATGATTACGCTCGTCTGGCCCTTCGCTGCCTTTGCCTTGCGTGTGTGCCAGTATTGATCCTGTGCCTGCACGATGGCATCATACCGCCCAAGCAGAGCGCGCTCCGCCATGAGCCTCCTCATCGAGCCGCGATGCTCCTTTTCGTATGCGCGCAGCTCAGGCAGTGTATGTACCACCGCCGAAAGGTTAGGCGTGTAAGGAGGCATCTTGCCCCACAGGTCGTATGCGTCCGATCCCAGACTCTCCGGTCCTGTAGCCTCCACATTTGTGTATCTGCGAACCCGTTCCGGGTCCTGGCTTGATAGGAGGAAAAGCACAGTAAGGTCCCACCGCTCTCGCGAGGGCGGAGCAGGATTCTTGTCGAGAGACAGTTCGGCCCAACGCTTGTACAGCCTATCAAAAGGGTCAGTGCCGGGCTCTGGGCCTGCCATCATGACCCCACCTCTTCATATACGCCAAGCACGATGCGCGCTGCCGCCCCCCAGGTGAATCGCTCTACCTGCGGTGGCCCACAAGCAGATAGCCTGGCTCTCAATTGGTTATCGGTGAGTAATTCCGCCAGCCCACAGGCTATCTCCTCCACCGAGCGAGCATCTACAGAAAGGGCGCATTCGCCCGTCACTTCCCGCAGCGCGCCATCATTCGACACGAGCGCAGGCACCCCGCAGGCGAGGCTCTCCGCCGCAGGCATTCCAAAGCCCTCATAGAGGCTAGGATAGGCAAAAACCGCAGCCGAGTTATACAGGAGAGGCAACTCTTCATCATGCACATGATCCACGAAGGCCACTTTGCCCCGACCCTGGTTTACCCGATGGGCAGCTTCTAATACCGGCTCGAAAAGCCAGCCTTTGCGTCCCGCCAGCACAAGCGCCACTTCACCAATACCAGCGTTGTTATTGACTAGCATTCCATACGCCTCTATCAGCCTTTTGAGGTTTTTACGCGGCTCCAGCGTGCCTACGTGCAGGATGAACCGCTGCGGCAACCCCAGTTTGCGCTTTAGCTCTTCTTTTGCCAGGTCGTTCTGTACAGGTCGAAACCTCTTCTCGACGCCATTATACGCCACAGTTATCTTAGAGGCGGGCACGCCCAAAAGCTCCATAAGATCGCGCTTCGTTTGCTCCGATACAGCGATTACGTGATCTGCCCGTCGCACGGCAGCAGGCACTGTCTTGCAGAGGAAGGCAGCCAGCTTAGGCTCGGCGCACTCAGGCACAACAAGAAAAGAGAGGTCATGCACCGTAATAATATCCGCGCCTGTCTGGTGGGGCGGCGAAACAAAATCGGGCGAGTGTACTAAATCACATCGCCCTGTAAAGAGTTCCAGGGGCAGCGGCAGCCTGAGCCTCTGCCAGATGGCAAACATCTGCCGCACAGATAGAGGTAGGGGCACAGGTTTGAAGTTGCGGTGCGACCTGAAGAGCGCCCTCGCCTGGGCAGTTTCGGGAGTAGGCCTGGGCAACCCGCGCGCCGCATAAAAGAGAGAGTAATAGTTTCTCTCATCAATCTGCGCCAGCGCCGCTGCCAGAGACCGTGTATAGCGCGCTACTCCAGCCCCAGGGTAAATGCCCGTTGTGTAGTCAATCGCGATCTTCATAATGTAGCGTGAAAGATTGATATTCGATACGAGATCAGATAGCTGACGACGGAACCACCGGCACCACAAAGAGCGCGTATGAACGCAAGGTGTCAAGGGATTTACGGCGCATTAGCATAGGTGATCAGGCTTTACCAGAGCAGGGATCATTGTACATACGATGAGTTCAACTTGTCACCAAAGGCGTTACCCCTGATTTCTAACGCCGTTTACTTATCGCGTAAAGAATGATGCCGCCGACGATCAAGCTCCAGTAGTTTATTATGCGGTCCAGGATAGCGATAGAGGCGGCAAGGTGCTCATCCTTCAAGAAAAGGAGGAGGGAGAGAGTGACCGCCCCTTCGACGAGGCCCGCGCCGCCAGGAGTAGCCGGTACGGTGGTGATGAGCGAGCTTAGAAGGGCGATAAAGATCACCGCTGAGATAGTTACCTCATGCGCGTCGAGCGAGCGAGTAACGAAGAACAAGCGCCCGGCTTCAAAGAACCATATCAGGATCGTATAGCCGAGCAAAGAAGGCAGGCTCCGGCGCTTGAATGAATGAAGTATGCCATACTGGAAGCGCACAAACATTTCGCGGAAGCGCTGTGGCACCAGCCCTAAGATAAGGGCCCCAAAGAAGCGCAGCCCGACAAGTCCAATGATCAAGGCAAGGACCATAAGCCCGCCGAAAAGAATGATCAGGTTGAGGTCGAGCCCCTTGTTGCTGGAGAGCCTCTGCCCAACCAACCCGAAGGAGGCTACCAGCAGCCCGAAAAGTATGATCAGGTCCACTATCCTCTCAGCAAGGATGGTGCCTATTGTGCTGGAGAAAGAAACCCCATAGTTGCGCTTGAGCAGATAGCTGCGATAGGCGTCTCCCAGCTTGGCGGGCACGATGCAATTTACGAACCAGCTCAGATAGATTATCTCGACCAGCCCATTTATGCTGGGGAACTCTTTTGCCTCATTTTCTTCGTAGCCGACGTTGTTGAGGAGGAGTTTCCAACGTGCGCCCCTGACCCAGAAAGCGGCGTAGTAAATAACAAAGCCCGCCAGCAGATAGAGAGGGTTGGCGGTGAGCATTATGCTCCACGTTTTCCCTATGTCTATATTGAGGCGGCTAAAGATAAATACTACTATACCGAAGGCAAGGACAAAGGAGATAATTGTGCGCGGGTTGAGCAGCTTATGGCTGAGCCAGGAGCGGTCTTCGGAGATATCCTCGACCGGCTTCGCCATGATAGGGGCTTCCGCCTCTATCTCTGCGCGCTCATCAAGGGGGATAGCGATACCGCCTGTATCTACATCTAATTCAGGTAGTTCTATCAGCGAGTGGTGCTCGTGAAGTCGAGGCGATGTACGCGTGGTAGACGGCAAATTATTTGCCGCAAGGCCAACAGCTTCACTGGCTTTATGACCTTCCTCTGTAGCTTCTGTCTCTGTGCCTGTACGTCCTTCGGGGTCTACTATCGTGGGGCCTCCGGGAATCCAGAGCGTGGTTTGCTCCTGCCGCTCAAAAGAGTCTCACGTATATTACCACAAAAGCCCAAAGTAGAGGAAAACGAAACGTGAAGGTAAGCGTTCAGATTTTAGGGTGGAGCAATCTTGAAGGAGTAGCTGTGGAGGCGTACCCTCACGCACCCTCACCCCATGCCCCTCTCCCTTCATGGGAGAGGGGCATGGGGTGAGGGTGCACATATACCTCTACTCTGAACGCTTACTTTGCTGGTGATTACCCACATCTCAGATTGAGCGCAAGGTTCCCGCTTTTGTGGCTGGTTCTATGGCTGGCGGCGTGCCATTGCTTATCCTGTGTCGCCTGGTAGCAATAGACTTTCAGGCGTGGGTTTGCTCTAAAGATGAGCAGTCTTGCTTGGATCCTGAGATGTGGGTAATCACCAGAAGTGGTGTTGGAACTGATCTCGCATACTACCACCAAAGAGGAGTTAGTAGTGACGGCTCTCAAGGAGAGCCATGCATATCCGACAGGCCTCAGGGTCACTGATGAGGAATTGGCTGCCCTCAATTTGTTCAAAGATGCCTTCCACGGGGAATGGAACTACACTATCAAGCCTCAGGTGCTTTGATCAACTTATCTGTGGAAGGCTGCTAAGATAGTGGGCAGGGCGAGTTGCCTTCTGCCGAACATCTGGCACAGGAGGTATACCATCTCGCCGATACACTCATTGCGCTCAATCCGGAATAGGGGCAATCAGCAGGTCCGCAGGATATTGCTTACAAGTGGAATGGGCAGGATTGAGGAACAGTTTAATCTTTCACTACGAGGGGATGCAATTCCTCCATGAGAGCCTCGGAAGCATGGTCCATCCTCAAACCCTCCACGGCGCGAATAAAGCGCGGCACATCAAACTGCTCGACCACAGCGCGGCGTCGCAACTCCACGGGAACGAGGTGGTGGTATGCCCCGAGAGCCAGCATCGGCTCGTAAGCGCGGTAGCGATCGCGAAGATAGCGCTCAACCTGTATAGCCGTAAATGCGGGGATGGAGCGAGGTTCGTCAGTGAACAGCAAGCATAACCCGACCTGGGAAGTCGGCTCTACGGGCAAGGTATAAGCCAGCAGATCGAGGATCGCCCGCCCGTAGACGTCTCCGAGCCAGTGGAACCATAGCCACCTGCTACCAGTTGGCACCAGGTCCGGAACCAGTGGTGCCGTCCCGGGAGAAAGCCCAAGCTGGGACGGAAATCGCCTGGCAAGGTCGTAACTCAGGGCCTGCCTTGTCGAGAGATAGCGCAAAGGCGCTGAGTAAGCCGCGTTTGCGCTTTCTCCCAGCCTGTTGTCTCGGTTGACCGAAACCCACAGCGACTCCCCATCGTACCATTCGATGTTCAGGGGTCGGCCTTCCAGCGTCAGTATGTCACCATCAAACCACTGGCGATCTATGCTTGCAACCACACGCTGGCTGTCGCGGTCGCGGATCTTGATGGGCGCGCCTCCCATCTCTATATTGCTGTGCAGGCTCAACGTGCTGTACTCAGCCGCTTGCATATCGACCAATCGGTTCAGGCCCTCGCCCGCACGCCATTCCCCCGGCCGGCCACTCGTCAGGTATCCCAGGGCTTGCAGAGTGCCCAAAAGAAGGCGCAAGTCTGTGGTCGAGAGCATCCCCTCGAACAAGCGCGACAGGGGATTGAGGCGTACAGCGCCTGTGGGGCTTTGCTTGAGTAAGCTGAATATCTGTTGGACGGCAACCGATGGGCGGAAGCCGGACGTTGCCTTTGCGTCTTGCTCTTCTGGTACCTCGGTGGTCGGTGGTCGGTGGTCGATGGTTGGTCGTCCCCCAGCGGCCTCGAGCAGCGCGCCGAATGTAATGCGCTCCAGCGGCGTGCGGTAGAAGCAGGCCACGCGCGAGACTTTCCTGCGGCGATTGGCGCGTCCCACTCGCTGCACGAACGAGTGGGTGCTGCCGGGCGGGCCGATGAGCAACGTCACATCTATGTTGCCCACGTCTATGCCAAGCTCAAGAGTGCTGCTGGCGAAGCAGAGGGCCGCTTCGGCCTGCGCGAACCCCTGCTCGATCTCGCGCCGCCTCTCCCAACCCAGGTTGGAGTAGTGCACGTACACAGCGTCGCCGAAGGGTGAACCCCCACTCCGAGCGTTGCGTATGGCGGCGGCATACCTCTCAACCTCGGCGCGTGTGTTGCAAAAAGCCAGGGCCTTTCTCCAGCCACGTGAGCGGAAAGTGCTCAGGTAGTCGAGCAACGCTCCGACCGTGTCTGCTTCAAGAGCAATTAGCTCGGCCTCAATCGCTCTTGCGCTCGTCAGATTCCCCTGGCTTCCTTGTTCGCCGGGGGTTTGCAGCCGTGTCATCTGTATTACTCTTGCGTTCTCGAAAAATCGCCCGGCAACGTCAGCCGGTTCCGAGAGCGTCGCCGACAAAGCTGCCAATTGCACGTGTGCATCGGTTGCGTCATCGGCATTCGCTGCATAAGCACGCATCTCACGCAGGCGATTGAGCAGAACACGCAACTGGTCGCCACGTACCGTGCTGTCGAAGGTGTGCAATTCGTCCAGCACCACCGCGCACACTCCCGCCAGTAACCTCGTCTGGTTTGACATGAGAGCGTCCAGCGACTCGGGTGTGGTTAGCAGAAGGTCGGCGGGGCGCTTAGGGTCAAAGGTATTGAAGTCGTGGGTCTTGACGGCGCATGACACTCGCAGCGTCTCCAAAGGCATACGGAGGCGTACCCACAGGTCACTGATCAAGGCTCGCGTGGGCAGAAGGTAAAGGATCGTCAAGCCGGGAGTAACGCGCTCTGCCGGAAGATAGCGCTCGATCAGGGGGGCAAGGGCGGCTTCCGTCTTGCCGCTGGCGGTCGGCGCGCACAGGATGACGTTGTCTCCCGCCAGTACAGGGGGAATGGCGGCAAGCTGGGCAGCAGTGAAGTTGCCATACCTGCGGAAGAAAGCTCCCCACGTGCGCGGCAAGGCAGCTTTTAGCGCGTGGGGCCTTACTTTGTTTAGGTGGGCTTGTTGACGCAACTCTATGCTTCAACTTTAGTGCTATGGCTAGCGAGTGAGATTAGCAAAGGGGCTGCCATAGACACTCTCGAACTCACGGAACAATTCAAGTTCCAGGTCTCTAGCAGTTTGTGTTGGCTCTGTTAATTTCCAAGCTATCACGAAATCTTGTGATTGCTCCACCTGCCACACATAGTGGCCACCCCGGTGACCAATCACGTGACCCTGACCGAAGCGGATGAACTGTCGCATTCTCTGATACAGCCCTTTGGCTCCACTACCTTTTCCTATGTAGATGACATGAGCATTGCTTACCCACCTCTCTACAAGCTCGTCCTTGCTAACCGTAGGGTCGCCATTGAACCAACCGCCAGGGTTCACGTCCAGGAATAGGGCTTTACTGTCATGTTCTCGCAACACCACATACACACCTGCTTTCTGTGGCACATCTCTTAGTTTTCCTTGCCCCAATGCTTGAATGGGCACAAAGCTTGTGAAACCTGCTTCCTCCAATGTGCTCCTCTTGAAGTCCATTTCCCACCTCTACACATCTAAGCCATTGCCTTTGACGCGAACTTGGTTTCGTCAACCTCTACGAAGCCTGCCTGTGTGGCGCTTACCGAAGGCAACGGTTGACCGCGCTCAAGCGCTACCTCAAAGTAGAGTTCGAGTGCTTCCTGCATGTTCTCCAATGTATCGGCAACGGTGTCACCAACAGTGCCCACGCCCGGTACGTCCGGAGCATAAGCAGAATACCCGTCGGGCGTCTTTTCTATTACCACCAGATATCTGTACATATCCGCCTCCTGAATGTTGGCAACCCTTCGGGCTATTTGCCAAGGTCAGCAATCTCAAGTAATGCCTTCAATGTCCCCGTTGCTAACTCTTTATTGTGCCTGGGGATAACTAACTGGCCGGATTTCGTGGGGTGGATGTAAACGTCGTGCTTCTTGCCATGCCGATAGAGCACCCAACCGTCTGCTTTCACTTTGCGTACCAACTCACTCGCTTTCACCCATTATACCTTTAACCCCCGCTTCAATTCCTCCAACATATCGCCCCGCTGGTAGTCGGGATGAAGGTATAGGAGGTCGCACACGGTGACGGCGGTGCGGATCAGTTGGCGCAGGTTGATGCGGTGCTGCGAGAGGGCGCGTGACAGCACCCCAGGCACGTTGGAGGCCACCTCAGTGTAGCGTTCAGGTGTGTCGGATGTGGAAGACCCATTGTAAGTATAATCATAGGCCAGCGCGTGGTAGCGCTGAAGTGTGCCAAAGAACTCTCGAATGTCCTTCTCGATGAAGCGGTCATCCAGCCGCACGATCTGGGAGGGGGCCAGCCACGAGCCGACGGGCATCCGGTCTGCGCTCTCTGTCAGCGCGAACAAAAAGAGAAGATGCGGCTCGGAGACGTAGCTTACAGGGTATTCGGAGCGGGGATTGTCCGGGATTGTGCGAGCATCGATGCGCCCGTTGTTCAGGCCGAGCGCCGATACAACCATCGCCTTGAAGAAGGCGTCGGCTCGCTCCCGCTGCGTGGTGCGCAGCAAAGAATAGTGCTCCGACTCGTCTATTAGCACGGCAAGCCCGCTGTATCCGAGCAATGTCGCCAGCGTGCTGATGCCTGTGAGCATGTAGCTGTACTGGCGTGCTGTCTCGCCCGTCACATACATGGGCGGGGGCTTCTTCAGACAGCTTCTCATCTCTGCCTGTGGTTTAGCCTGTCCGCTCAACCACTGCACGATCTGGTCGAACGCCAGTTGGCTGGCGCAATCCTGCAAGGCTAGCAGGGCCGACGCCAGGGGACAGTTCTTCGGTTCGCGTGGGCAGGCCTCAACCAACCACGCTATCGCTGAGGGATTTTCAAGAGCCCTGTTGATCAAGGGAAGAAGGCCGCGCTCCTCTGTGTCTGGGTAGCGTAGCGACGTTACGAGCGCCTCGTAAATCTTGTGCGCCTTGCCGGGGGGCACTTCCACAAGGTCGAGGCTGGCTGAGGCGACCAGGAAGTTCTCGCGCAGGCCGCGCCGCGCGGCAAGCTCGATGAAGTGGCTCTTGCCGAAGCCATAGTCACCGATCACGGCAAGAGCGTCTCCGCTGCGCTCGCGGCTCCTGGCGAGCGCCCTCTCCAGCGTCACCTGCTCGGCTTCCAGGCCGATGGTGAGGGTCTCTGCGTCCTGCACGGGCACCACGCCGACACGCAGCGCTTCAAGTGTCTGCTGGGCGCGGAACTGGTCACCTTCCAGCACCATAGTGCGCGCAGTCAGAGGATGTGCCTTCACCGCGGGCGCGTGGGGCGACTCGTCGAACTCCCTTGAAGGCAAGCGAAAGCGCCTGCCCGATTCGAACTGCACTTCCCACTCGAACCCGCCCATGAATGTTCTCAGGAGCGTGCCGGGGCCGAACTGTGGGTGATGCACCTGTTCCATTTCTTTGGCCTCTACAGGGACCACAGGGTCAATATGGTCCATATGGTCGTGGTAATCCAATACAGGGCCTCCGACCTAATATGGACGCTGCTGCTCGTCGGCCAGCAGTTCGAGGGCGGTACTCTCTCCTCTGATGCGGGCGTCGGCGTATTCGAGGGCGATGCCGGTCTGCCCCTCCTCTTTCTGCCGGAACCACTCTGTAACGAGCGCCTTCACGAAGAGGCGGCGGTGGCTGACCGCCAGGTAAGAGTTGACTGCTGCCTCCGCCAGCACGCGGATGTTCTGGCTCTGTATCTCTCCATCAAGCTTCACGTCGTATGCCACTTCGAAGATGGGCATGAGGCGATAGCCGATCTGCACGAGTAGCTCCTCGTCGGGCATGTCGAGGTGGTCCAGGTCGATCTGGGGGCTAAAAGGGTTGGTGCGAGAGAAGTAATCGGCGGCCTGCACTCTCTGTTGTAGAGCTGGGTACTTGGGCACCACGGTGTGCAGGAAATCGGGCGGCACCGCGTACATGAATAGCGCGCCCGGCAGGTCCTCCCGGCAGCGGTCGATCACCTCGCGGAGGTTGTCGGTTGCGGTCTTCTCGGCCTTGCCGCCGATTGAGAGCATCCGGTCGCCTTCGTCGAATAGGAGGGTGAGCCCCGTGTAGCCCAGGGCGCGTACCGCCTGGCACAGAGAGCGGAGCATCTTGAAAGCGTTGTTGCGGTTGATCTTCTCGGTCACGCCGATCGAGCGCAGATCACGCATATCCTCTGGGGTGACTTCCTCGCCGTGCAGCCAGCGTTCAAGCGAATCTACGCGGCGCTCTTGCCCTCTGAACAGGGCGGTGAAATACCCCTGCACGGCTTTGTGGAAACTGAGACTATCTATGTGAGTTGAGTCAATGGTGTTCAGGAAGGCGCGCACTTCGGGGACCTCTTCCGCACCCTCGTCCTGCAAATCGAGACCGTGCGGGGCGATTATCCGCCGGAGGGTGCCCTCCAGGAAGCGTCCCAACCCGTATTCATCTTCCGCGAGGCTGCCCAGCTCGTGCCATACTATGGAGGATGCCACCGCCCCGTACACCCGGCGCTGATCGTCGTAGGGGCTCTCTTTGGGGCTGAGGTCCACTTTGCTCACGGCGAAGTCGCGCTGCCAGGCGCGGTCACGCACGCAGTAGAGGAAGTGCGATTTGCCGCTGCCGTAGTCTCCCACCACCAGCTTGAACACGGCCCCGCCGTCTGCCAGGTATGAGCCGAGGTAGTGCGTATCGATGGCGTTGAGGAGCGATTCGTTGCCCACGTTGTAGTAGCTCACACCCCTGGGCATGGGGGTACCCGACTGCCCCAACGTCTCGATGATCTGGCGGGCCAGGCGCGGCTCAGGCAACATAATTCAACACTCCTTATTCCCTCGCGAACTCCACGTCCGCGATATACCGGCCATCGTAAGGTGTGTCCCCCTCAACGATCCACATGCTCTTGGTAGCATAGTCGGTCTGGGACTTGACGGCGCTGTGGGCCTTCACGATGTGACGATCGTAGGCCAGGTGCAGGCGGCTGGCGAACTCGTGGAAGTCGTACTCGAATTGCGCCCGCAGATAATCGGTGAATGTGTGCTTGCTTGGCTGGCTGGCGAAGGCTCTACCCTGGCGCAGCAGCACCATCTCTATATAGCAGTCCACGATATTCACCCGAGTTCCCTGTGCCTGCGTGCCTCGTTTGCGTCGGGCGGTCTGGTAAGCCTCGTGGAATTGCGCAATCCAGGCTTTCCCATCCTGATTTCGACCCATGATGGCCTTTGATGCGCTCGCGTAGGCTTTCATTGCGCCTTCTACCGTGATGGGAGCATGTGGCACCACAATGTCTTTGCCGTAACGCAGCACTATGAAGCGTTTGGCGAAGTTGGCCTCAAGCTCGAAGCGCCCGATCTCGAAGCGGGGTGCGCGACCGCCTATCTGTATCCCCTGCTCCGACAGGGCCGAGCGGAGCCTCCGGCCAAATTCATCGCCGAGCACGCGCTGGGCCACATCCAGTTCCTCACGTAGGGGCGGAAGCGTTTCGCGCACGTTCTCTTGTTTTGCCAATTCCAGTGCGGCAAGAGCTTTGTCCAGCCGCACTACGTCCACAGGCTCCGTGCGTAGAGCCGACGACGCATCTTTCAGCGCGCCGGTGAGGGTGGCCAGGCTCTTGAGCTCGCGGCGTATGTCGGGTAGCAGCGGATCCACTGCCTCTTCCTTCAACCTGCTTTGAGAGAACACTTCTTGAGCACCGTTCAGGCCGTCGGGGGAGACGCCTGACCTCAGCATGCTAAGGTCTCGCAGCGCCTTTTGTGCCTTGCTGTGGGCGTTTGTGACCCCCTTGAAAGCCGCCTGCAATCCGGCAACAGCTTTCTGCTGCTGAGTATATGTCTCGCGCAGCGTATCAAGTTGGGTATTCAGAGTTTCGTCAGGCATGATGATCACTCACCTAGTCAATAAACATACTTGGACGCAACCAGCAGATATTTCACCTTTTTCGTTATCTTGGGCGCGAGACCGGCTTGCTACAAGTTGAGGGCCAAACCAAAGGTCACAACGGAGATCCTGTCCTGTTCCTCCGCTTTCCGCAAAAGTGACCTGAGCTGTGTCAGTAGTGAAATCGCGCCTGTAGCAAATCGATCCTATCCGCGCGCACCAGGTAGAGCTCCTGAGCGATTCGCCTCGACCAGACGTTTGGGCCCAAATACTTCAACGGCTCAGGCTTCCCTATGCCTCCGAAAGGGTCTCGCAACACAGCCTCCACCAGGTTTAGCACTCTCAACGCTGTGCGGCGATAGCTTTCTACCCAGTGGCGCAGGTCTTCTCGAAACTCCGACTAAAAAAGCGCCTAGCGCTCACTCACGTTCCGGTGCGTCCTGCTCCGAAGTATCTCGCATTGATTTCGGCTCGGATTACAGCCCCATCTCTTTGCGAAGGTCGTCCACCGTGCCCGGCTTCTCGCTCCCATCGAGGGCACGACTCAAGGCTGCCAGCAGCCTTTGCCGCCTTTGCACCTGCGCACGATGATAACTTCGCGGTCATCGACAACCCTATCAAAATAGGATGCCAGATTCTCCCGGGCCTCTGTGTAAGTAGTTCCTACTGCCAACTTCACACCCCTGCTGCATAATCACCACGTAGAGCCTTCCTGTACGTGGTGATTATAGCTCAAAGGCACCATTCAGTCCAGCGCTAGTGCAGGTTCGACAAACCAGTTGTGTAAACAGTGTTGAAGTTGGTAAACCTGGGCATGAGACCTCCTATGTTTGTACGCACGCTGAGAGCTGAGGAGCAGTCACATTTACAGGCTGGACTGCGCTGTTCTGAGGCATTCACCATGCGTCGTTGCCAAATACTGTTAGCATCTAGCCCAGGCCAACGAGCCTCCGAGATTGCCGGCAACCTCGGTTGTGCGACCCAGACTGTGCGTAATGCCATCCATGACTTCCATGCCGAGGGGTTGCAATGCTTGTCTAAAGAAACCTCACGGCCCAAGAGTGTCCCGCCTCTGTTCGACCAATCGAGGTGTGAGGCTCTACGTGAGTTGCTACACCGCTCGCCGCGTTACTTCGACAAGCAAAGCAGCATCTGGAACCTGGAATCAGTGACCGCTGTGACCTATGATATGAGCAAAAGCTCACTTCATGGCTCGTCAGTAGCCAAACCATACGTAATGCCCCTGGGAGTTAGTTTAGACGTTGGCTGCAAACGCGCTAAACATTGGATCACCAGTCCTGATCCCGATTATGCAGCTAAAAAACGTTTGCAGTGGCTGACTGACCAAAACAGCAATCGCCCTGGTTGGGTAATCGGCTATCAGGACGAAAGCTGTTGGAGCAGGCTTAAGCCACCAACCACAGCTACATAGTTGGGTAGCGCATGATGAGCAGGCATGATGAGCAGTTAGGCTTGCACGAGTTAGAGCGCAATAAAGCTGATGAGGCAGACCCCGCTCCTATGGCATTGTGTTGCTACGGGATGCTGCGGGCAGACAACGGGCACCATGGTCAAATGCTCCTACTTAGTCCTACAGCCGCAGTTATATAATGTTAAAATAGATCTCCAAGAGAAAGAAGTTGGAGGTCGCTGGATGGTTCAGCTAGAGGAAGTAGAGGGTTGGGCGAGTGGACTTGAAGAATTACACGCCAGAATAGCCGCACGTTTCGCACGCTCTGAGCAACGAGAGAGGGCTAAGGCATATCTGAGGGGGCTGCTCAGCCCG
>DAHVFG010000031.1:0-26271 GCA_027317125.1 Chloroflexota bacterium
CCCATGCCGACACATGGGCCGTGAAATTATGTAACGTCGAGCTAAGGGCCCGTATGGAGATAAGTAGACAGTTGCCATGCACAAGGCAATGTGTAAGGGCTATCAACTTACTTGCGGAAGCCCCCTAAAAGTGTGGCGCAAGGTTCTCCAGCCATTCACGAACTTGCCGAGGTGTGTGTAGCTCGACAAAGTTGAGATGTGCATATCGCGGGTTGGCGGACAAATAAGAGTATTCCTTTCGTCTTCTTCTATAAGTTGTAAGCGCCCACAGCAGGATCGAGTCGCGGCTCATCAAGGCCATGCGCAGCGACTCGCGATTGCCATGCCATAACTCCTCATGCCTGAAGATGCGCTTGAATGTACGGCGTGTGAGTCGGGCCATTATCACTGGTAGGCCGAAGTTCAACCACACGACAGTCTCAGCCCGGCTCCAAATATAGTCACGCAGGAAGCCATAATTGCCGTCCACTACCCAGCAATCTTCCGTCAGCGCGCCAATCAGCCTCTGCTGCATGACCTCGTTGGGCACCTCTGTCCAGTTCGGTCCGAAGTGCAGCTCATCCAGTTCGATATGGTTGATGCCCAGATGGCGGGCAATTTCGCGGGCCAGGGTAGTTTTGCCCGATCCTGAGGTGCCAACCACTATAATTCGCCTGTTTACGACAGGCTGCCTGTTGCTTATTTCCATATTGTTTGTGCAAACAGGTTGATGAGTAGGGGCTACTGAGCGCTCGCTGCTGCTTTTTCTCCGGGCTGTAGCTTGTCTGCTTCATGCCCGTTAGGAGAGGGTTCGGCAAGTTGGGCTAGCTCCATCTCGAAGATGCGGCGCATTATGGCTATAGAGGTAGCGTAAGCGGAGTCCATGCCAAGATACGCGAGGCGAATAGCGCCCAGGTTCTTGCCCCTGGTGTAAGGGGTGTCGGAGGCGTAGTGGAGAAAGCCGAGGTCGAAAGGGAGCCTGGTGAAGTTGATATGCTCGCCTGTGGGGTATCGGGTGGGATAACTGTACTCGTAGAGAGCATTGAGATAGGGCCCAGCTTCCATCTCGACTACTGTATAGTTCTCGCGGTAATAGGAGTCGAGATAAGGGCGGTTTTGCAGGTAGGTGCCCTTGACGGTAACAGCCTTCTGGTTGTCGAGGACCGAGCCATAGACCAGGAAAGGGGCTACTTCGGCAGCGGTGAAGCAGTTGTTGAGCCAGTAGGTGTTCTGCGTATGCTCGTCGAAAACTGAATCGGATATCATCACATCGCCAATACGCCCGTTGAGGGTGGCAGCTTTGCCGAGGACGTAAACGCCCCTGATGTTCTCCAGGCTTTCCGCCACCTGCACGAATATATAATAGGCAGCCAGGCCAAGAGGGTAGTCAATGTTGACGATAATGGCGCGGCTGTTACTTAGACGCTCAAGGCCCTCTACTTGCACGCGTGGGTCGAAGTCGGCGGGGCCGAGGCGGGCCAGTTCGATTACCTGTGCGTCTATGGGCATACCCTCTTTGGTGGGCACGTAGTGGATGCCGCGCTCGGCTTCCTCATTGAGACGGTTGCGGAAGGCTTCGCGGCCTGGGGCTGTTTCGGCGTAGAAGCGGCGGGAGACGTAGTAGAGGAGGTTTTCGAGGTTGGAGCGCACTTCGCCCCTGAGCAGTTTGTCGTACTCATCGGTTAGCTCCGGGTCGTCGGAGGCGCGGATGAAGCTCTCAATGTTGTGGCGGGCACGAAGGACTGAGCCGCTGACAAGGTTGGTGAGGGCATGCGTGTTGGAGGAGACAAAGTAAACGGGCCTATCGCAGAGGTCACGCTCTTCAAGGACCCGACGCATGGGCGTCCACCACTCCTCGGTGGCTTTGGCATACCCTATGTATGAGCCGCCAAGCATACGCACCGTGAAGCTCTTTTCGTGCTCGGCCATGAGGAGCAGATTGTCCCACAGCCTCTCCTCCCAGATTGCCTCCATACGCTGCCACTCTTCGTTGTTGATGAGAAGGCGGTGTTGTAGCACCTTCATCACTTCATCAAAGAGGGCCGGGGGTGTGGTGTGCATGGTGGTGAGTAGCTCGCGGGTGTTGGGTTCTTCATTGAGAAGGAGGTGAAACTTGTTCCACTCGATCTGGAAGCCCGTGAGGGTGGGGATGAGGTCGTCAACATCAGAGGCCGAGGAGACGTAGACGGCCAGGGTCTGCTTGCCGTCCCAGGCCCAGCGCCGACGACGGCCAGGTGAGCTTACTGGCTCCCACTTCTCGACATCGAAGCCTTGCTTGAGGAAGACCTCGGCGGACTGGCCGAGGAGCACGCGGCGCACATAGACGATGCAGGCGGGGAGGCGCTGTACGCAGTATAGGAAAGCTGACATATCGGGCGCTGTGGCGCGTGCGTTTACGTGGAGCGCGGAGTCAGCGTTGAGGTGAGCTTGAACAAGAGCCTTCACTTTGACTTCGCCCGATGAGCGGAGCATGGTGGAGTAGGTGCGTATATAAAGCTCTACATCCTGCTTGGAAGTAGGGTGTATGTCCTGGTGGTCTACACCGTCGGCGGTAGACAAAATCTCTATCTCGTTTCCAGCCTGCTGGTCTCCCATGTGGGCTTCCCTCCCGTCTCTCTTATTATATGCTTAATGTAGCAGTATATGTGTTGAAGGCTGACGTGTCAAAGGAGGATGGTGTGGGTAACTGTTCAGAGTTGGGGTGGAGCAATCGTCAAGAGGCAACTGTGCGGGCATACCTACCCTCACCCCCAAGCCCCCTCTCCCATGAAGGGAGAGGGGGCTTTATTGCTGGGGAGTATATCTCCCATCAAGGGAGAGGGGGCTAAGGGGGCTAGCTCCCTCTCTCTCCACCCTATATCTGAGCAGTTACTTTTTGTGAGTGTTCAGCATCGAGACTGTGCTGTCGGCCTTACACCCCACCCCTATTCAGAATAGCTGTACCTTCTTTAATACACATCTGTAGCATACTCACCGGTTCAAATAGAGTCTTCTGCACCAAGTTGTGGGAGTGTGAACCCCAGGGGTTCACACTCCTCAGCACTCATCGCCCGCTGGTCCTACTCACCTTTGGGACCTTTGTAGGGCTTGAGAAAGTGGGCTGATAATATATAATAGTTACACACTAACAGTTATTTCTGCCGGGCAGAGAGCATAGATAAAGATTTGTTCGGCTTTGCGAGGGATGGATAGGAGAGAGATTTATGCCACAGCAGATGATGTGGAGCCAGATGGATAAAGTTTATAGAGCACAGTCCACCAACGGCACGCTGATTACCGTGAATGAGGAGGCGATGGAGCTGGCGCTGAAGAAGGCAGGCAAGGGAGTCTTCGAGAGCGAGTGGTGGATGGAAACGCTAGAGCATGTGCTGCTCCACTGGGGTATCGTCGGCCGGCGATGGGTAGACGAAGCTACCCGCGTGCCCCGAATAGGTTTCTCAACGCAAGCCGCTGAAAATGAGAAAATCACAGGTGATCTCCAGAGCCAGCAAACGCCGCAGGCGGCGCGCGGTCCCCTCAGCACGCGGATCCTCTCCAACAAGCTGTCAGGCAAGCTAATCTCCGAGGAGCTAGACAGGTGATCTGCGCCTGCGTGAGCGCAACCAGATAACAGCAGCTTAGCTAACCTCCCGCACCCAGCGACTTATCCATATTGAAGCGCACAGCCATCACCTGGCCTTCTGCCGTTTTCAAATCCCCTGAATAGACGTCGCAAGTGACCATAGCCTTGCGCGGGTGTAGCTCAGTCACCCTGGCACGCAGCACCACAGGCCGGTCAAGAGAAGTAGGCTGCAAGAAGCGCACGTTCAGTGAGCCTGTCACGTAGCTGATGGTCGGCGGCGACCCGTGCTCCCGCCCTTCGCTACGATAAGTAGCGGCTATGGCTGTCCAGATTGAGTGGCAATCAATAAGCGAGGCTACAAGCCCGCCGTACATCACATTCGGGAAACCCGCGTTATACTTTGGCTCCGGCTGAAAAGCGCATACCACCTCCGAACCGTCGCTCGACCAGTAGCTCTTGATCCGCAGCCCGGCGGGGTTAGCAGGCCCGCAGCCGTAGCAAGTGGCGTCGGGCCAGGCATCCTGCAAAGCCTGTCCGCCGGTATCGTACACAATCCCCATTTTTGTACACTCCATCTGCAGGATTGCCTGCCTGCGCCAGTATAACATACATGGTGGGCGCAGGCGTAAGCAATTACAATGGATAGCAGCCTTGATGTAAGGCTTCCTATAACGTAAAATGAGAAGTACTATACAGAGAGGAAAACGATGCCGCGAAAGAAAAAGCCGACTATTAGTGAAATAGAAGAAATAGAAGCCGAAGATGCAGCCGAGCCTGCGGGCATCAGCACGGGCAACGGCCACGACGCTGATGGGTTGGCCGAGGAAGCGAGCGAGGTAGAGGCAATATTTACAACGCCCCAACGCTCGCGCAAAAGCCCTGCTACAGATGCTGTGCTCGAAGAAGATGAAGAGCTGAAAGCCCCACCAAAGAAGGGCTCCAGGTCGCAGTCGCGCGCCTTCCGCAAGAAGCTGCCCGACGAAGACGAGCCTGAGATAGTCAAGCTGCCGCTTCTGCCTCTGCGCGACATGGTTATATTCCCTCACATGGTTACATCCCTTTTCGTGGGGCGCGAGAAGTCTATCAAGGCTATCGAAGGCGCGCTCAACGGCGAGCGGGTGGTGGTTGCTGTGGCGCAGCGCAACGCCGAGGACGAAGATGTGGGCCCCGATGACCTCTACAAGATGGGGGTCGAATTGGTGATAGGGCGCTCCCTCAAGATGCCCGACGGCACAGTATCGCTCCTGGTGCAGGGCCAGAGGCGCGTGCGGCTTCTCAGCTATGCGCGCACCGAGCCTTACCTCAAGATAATCGGCGAGGCTATTGAAGACCCCAGCCGCAAGGACCCCGGCACCGAGGCGCTGATGCGCGCGGTGCTTGCCCTCTTCGAGAAGGTAGTCAAGCTCTCACGTAATCTGTCGGACGACTCCTACGTGGCGGCGATGAACGTTGACGAGCCGGGCTGGCTTGCCGACCTGATAGCCTCCACAATCACCCTCGACCAGGAAAACCGCCAGAAGGTGCTGGAGACGGTGGAGCCGGTTGAGCGTCTGCAAGTGTTGAGCATTATGCTCGCCAAAGAACTTGACGTGCTCGACCTGGAGAACCGCATCCATGACCGGGTGCAAAACGAAGTAGACAAAAGCCAGCACGAGTTTTACCTGCGCGAGCAGATGAAGGCTATCGCGCAGGAGCTTGGCGATTACGACCCCGCCACCCGCGAGGCCAACGAATTGCGAGAGCGCATCGAAGGCGCTGGAATGCCGGAGGAAGTGCAAGCCAAAGCCCTTGAAGAGCTTGCCCGCTTGCAGGTGATGCCGATGGGGATGCCCGAAGTGGGAGTAATTCGCAGCTACCTTGATTGGCTTATTACCCTCCCCTGGACCTCGCAAACCCCCGATCACCTGAATATCAGATCGGCGGCGCGTGTGCTGGATGCCAACCACTATGGCCTCAGCAAGGTGAAAGAGCGCGTCCTTGAATACATGGCGGTACGCAAGCTGGCGCAGGGCAAAATGCGCTCGCCTATACTCTGCTTTGTGGGTCCTCCCGGCGTCGGTAAAACCTCGCTGGGCCGCTCGATAGCCGAGGCGTTGGGCCGCCGTTTTGTGCGGGTGTCCCTCGGCGGTATACATGACGAGGCCGAGATACGCGGCCACAGGCGCACCTATGTGGGCGCGCTGCCGGGGCGTATCATTCAGACTATGAAGACGGCAGGCACTATCAACCCCGTCTTTATGATGGATGAGATTGACAAAGTGGGGGCCGACTTCCGGGGCGATCCCTCTGCGGCTCTCCTTGAGGTGCTCGACCCTGAGCAGAATAGCGCCTTCTCCGATCACTACCTGGACGTGCCGTACAATCTCTCCAAGGTAATGTTCATCATGACAGCCAACCTGCTCGATCCGATACCTCCCGCGCTGCTCGACCGCATGGAAGTAATTGAGCTGCCAGGCTATATAGAAGATGAGAAGTATCACATCGCCCGGCAGTTCCTAGTGCCCAAGCAGATAGAGGAGCATGGGCTCACTCCGGCCAATATAAAGTTCACCAATGGGGCCTTGCGCCGCCTGATCCGTGAGTACACACACGAAGCCGGCGTGCGCAACCTTGAGCGCGATATAGGCACAGTCTGCCGCAAAGTAGCCAAGCTGGTAGTCGAAGCCCTTCCACCAGACCCTGAGCCGGAAGCGCTTGCCGAGATGCAGCAAACCACCGTAGCCACATCATCCTCTCAGGTTGACAGGCCAACCGAGCCGCTGGCTGGGCATGCTGTGGCACTTGAGGTCCGGGCAGTTGAGGCACCCGAGGCCGATGCTGATACGACTTCCGATATGGCCCCTGATGCTGAAGATGCAGCTAACATGCCAGGTGGTAAGCGGCCTCGCGCACGAATAATACGCGAAAACGACCTGGAGAGCTACCTGCGCGCACCTCGTTATTCGTACGGCATGGCCGAGGAGCAAGACGAAGTGGGCGTGGCGACGGGCGTCTCCTGGACCCCGGCAGGCGGTGACACGATGGGCATCGAGGTTAGCCTGATGGAAGGGAAAGGAAACTTGCTCCTCACCGGGCAACTGGGGGATGTGATGAAAGAGTCGGCGCAGGCCGCGCTCTCGTATGCGCGTGCTCACGCCAGGCAGCTTGGGATAGAGCCAGCACGCTTCGAGAAGACGGACATTCATATTCATGTGCCTGCGGGCGCTATACCCAAGGATGGCCCATCGGCAGGTGTAACTATGGGCACCGCTCTGGTGTCGGCCCTCAGTGGCCGAAAGGTGAGGCGCGATGTGGCTATGACAGGCGAGATCACCTTGCGCGGCAAGGTGCTGCCTATCGGCGGCCTCAAAGAGAAGGTGCTGGCGGCGCACCGCGCCGGTATCTCGACCTTTGTGCTGCCGCGCAAGAATGAGAAAGACCTGGACGAGATCCCCCAGAAGGTGCTGCGCCAGCTGGAAATGGTGCCGGTAGACGATCTGGAAGGGGTGCTAAGAGCAGCGCTGCGCCCCGCCGCAGTTGTCGACGAAAAGGCCGAAGCCCCCGCCGAGCCTCAGCTATCGAAGCCGCTCAAGCCTGCCCCGCACGGAAGCATAGGCGCAGGCGTAGCGAACTGAGGCGTGAGGACTGAGGGGGTTGTTTTAGAATAACGGAAGGGGTGGTCAGTCACCCCGCCCCTTCCGTTATTCTATCGAGTAAAGTTAGACTACTACTTCCATCCTCCGCAGCTCCACTATCTTGTCCCTGATAGCGGCGGCTTTCTCAAACTCTAGCAGCTTGGCGGCAGATTTCATCTGGCTTTCAAGGTCCTTGATCATGCGTGCTATCTCGTCCTTGTTCACCATGACCTCGCCTGTGGGTGATACAGTGTACTCGGCTTTGGTCTCTGCCACAGCGCGTACCCGCTCAGTGATGTCGCGCACCTGCTTCTGTATGCTGGCAGGCTCTATACCATGCTCTTTGTTGTGGGCGATCTGTATCTCGCGCCGTCTGTAGGTCTCCTCGATAGCCGCCTGCATAGAGCGCGTTACCACGTCGGCGTACATGATCACGTGGCCTTCGGAGTGGCGGGCGGCCCTGCCTATCACCTGGATGAGAGCATCTCGCGAGCGTAAGAAGCCCTCTTTATCAGCGTCCAGTATCGCTACCAGCGACACCTCCGGCAGGTCCAGGCCCTCTCTGAGCAGGTTTATGCCTACGATGCAGTCATATACGCCGAGGCGAAGGTCACGCAGTATCTCTACTCTTTCGAGAGTATCTATCTCATGGTGAATATAGGTGGATTTCACACCCACCTCTTTGAGATAATCGGCGATCTGCTCGGCAAACTTGGTGCGCAAGGTAGTTACTATTGATCGCTGGCCGTTGGCGGTCCGCGCTTTGATTTGCGCCACCAGATCGTCTATCTGCCCCTCGCTCGGCTTGACCTCTACGGAAGGGTCTACAAGACCTGTAGGGCGAATTATCAGCTCTACAATCTGCTCACTGTGCTCGTATTCGTAGGGGCCTGGGGTTGCGCTCACAAAGACCGACTGGTCTATATGCCCCTCGAACTCGGTAAAGGTGAGAGGTCGGTTGTCGAAGGCCGACGGCAAGCGAAAGCCGTAGTCTATAAGCGTAGCCTTCCGCGAGTGGTCGCCGCCATACATACCGCGCACCTGGGGCAATGTAATATGCGACTCGTCCACCATCAGCAGGTAGTCATCCGGGAAATAGTCGAGCAGCGTCCAGGGTTGGTCGCCCGCGGCTCTGCGCGACAGGTGGCGCGAGTAGTTCTCCACACCTGAGCAGTAGCCTGTCTCCTGTAGCATCTCCAGATCGTAGCGGGTGCGCTGCTCCAGGCGCTGCGCCTCTACCAGCTTGTCTTCGGCACGCAGTTGGGCCACCCGCTCTACCAGCTCGGCCTCTATGTCTTGCATAGCGGCCACCAGCTTATCCTCGGAGGTGATAAAGTGCTTGGCGGGGTAGATATTGGCCTCTGTCTTTTCGATCAGCACCTCTCCGGTGAGAGGATCGAACTCGAGGATACGCTCGATCTCGTCGCCCCAGAACTCAACACGCAGAGCCATATCTTCATAGGCAGGCTGTATCTCAACGGTATCGCCCTTGACGCGGAATGTGCCGCGCAACAGCGATTGGTCGTTACGGGTGTAATGGCTGTCAATCAGATGCCTGAGCATCTTCTGCCGCCTGACCGTCTCACCCTTCTTGATAGTGAGTGCGATCTTGCCATACTCCTCAGGCGAGCCGAGGCCAAAGATGCAGGAGACTGACGACACTATCACTACGTCGCGCCTCTCGAAGAGGGCACGTGTGGCGGCGTGGCGCAGCTTGTCTATTTCTTCGTTTATGTCGGCGTCTTTCTCGATGTAGAGGTCGGTGCGCGGGATGTAGGCTTCGGGCTGGTAGTAGTCATAATAGGAGACGAAGTATTCGACCGCGTTGTTGGGGAGAAAGTCTTTGAACTCCTGGTAAAGCTGCGCGGCGAGAGTCTTATTGTGGGCCAGCACGAGAGTAGGACGCTGGGTGGCCTCGATCAACTTGGCCATGACGAATGTCTTGCCGGTGGCCGTAGCGCCCAGCAGCGTCTGGTTTTTATACCCATTCTTAATACCCTGCACCAACTTCTCGATAGCCTGTGGCTGGTCGCCCGTCGGCCTGAAGTCGGAGACCACATGAAAGTCAGGCATCTCCACAACCTCGCGCAACTTCAGTCATAAAGAGGCGACACCGATAGCCGCCCGAAGCAGATACGCTCTCTATATTATAGCACATTTGTGCATAGAACGGGAGCCACGCCCTGAGCGTAAGTGTTCAGAATAAGGGTAGAACCAAGTTCAAGAGGTATCTGTGCGCCACCTGCCCTTTTACCCACCCTCACCCCTATTCTGAACATTTACCTGCCGAGGTAAAACAGGGCGATTGCATCTACATTGAGGTATGAACAAGCCGCAAAGGGTCTCAAAGGACCCAAAGCTTCTATGGTACTTACCGCGCAGAAAGTATAGAGGCAGCGGTCATCCGGTCGCTGGGTTCCCTTTAGAGAGAGCGGTCCCTCGTTCGTCGTTCACCGCGTAACGTGAGTAAATAAAGGGGACATCAGGCTGCCAACCGTGGCTATGAAGCTTACACCTGCTTAAACTGCTCAAACGGCTGGCGGCAGTTGGCGCAGTAGTAGATAGCGCGACACAGGGTCGGGCCGAAGGCGTTCTCCATCACCGTCTTGCGTGAGCCGCAATAGGGGCATTCGGCGACGGGCATTAGCTGAATCAAGTTGGCGCGTGCGGGCATAGCGGTCGTGGGTGGAGGAGCGAAACCTGAGCTTTTCAGTATTTGGCGGCCTTTCTCGCTGATGCGGTCAGTGGTCCAGGGCTCAGTCATAGTCACCCTTACATGCGCCTCGTGGTCTGGGGCGAGCGCGTGCAGCCTCTCCTTCACGCTGTCTTTCATGATTTCGAGGGCAGGGCAGCCCACAAAGGTGGGCATTAGCTCCACCTCAATAGCATCGCTGCTCACAGCGACGTTACCAACCACACCCAGGTCTACAATAGAGAGACTGGGTATCTCCGGGTCCATCACCTCCAGCAATGCTTCTCTAACGCTATCTTCTGTTATCTTCTGTGCTACTCTCATAGTATAAACCTCATTGTATTTTGCCTGTTATGTCAACTCTTGTAATGTCTTTGCCAGCGCGAAAAGCTGCTATGGCTCCTCTCTTCCACAGGCCCTACCTACCACACCGCCTCCGGGTCGAGCCTGTAGACAGATGTCATCTCCTTCCATAGCTCTGTGAACTCGCCGGTGTGCTGGCCGCGCCTGCCGCCATACACCGGCTCGACTGTGGGTATGTATAGGCCGGTGCGCTCGTCCAATGTGGCGGGGAAAGGCAGCTCCAGGTTGTAGAAGTAAGGTGTGATTTGCCCCAGCCAATCGGTACACATATCTGACATAGTACCGGGTAGCACCCCGTCGGCTATCAATTGCTCTTCGCCTGGCAAAGGCTCGAAGATACCCAGAGCGTCTGGCCAGAGGACCACCAGCGCCCCTTCAAGCCTGGCCCGCGAGTCTGTGCTGAGCTTTGCGAGGCGCGTCAGCCACATATCGCCATGCATTAGATGGTATTTTTCTTCGCGGATTATCTTCTGCGTAGCGTTGGCTAAAGGCTCGTATTTGCTGTGAGTCAACGCTTCGAGACGCACATGGTCGGCTGTGTCGTAGAGAAACTGCCGGGCGATAGCATGCGCCCAATCGAGCTTGCGGTGCTCCACAAGCCGGCAGCATAGGTATTCGTTGGGCTTGCGGCTGTAGGCGAGCTTGTCGGCCATTGTCCCTGTAAGCTCTTGCAGCAACTCGTAGTAGAGGCGGGCGTGCCCAATCTCATCCTGCGACATCGAGGAGAAAGCCACGTCCTCCTCCAAGATCGGCGCGATGCCCGTCCACTCCGAGTTGCGGTAGCCGAGGATGAACTCGTCATCCGCAAGGGCAAAGAGCAATATTTGCAGCGGCGTCAGCCCCCACATGTCAAAGGCCTGGGGACTCTGAGTTTCCTGTACCTGCTTATCCATCGGTTGCATTCTCTCGCTTTCCAAGGCTAATCAGGTTGGTTACTACCCGCCACCGCACCACGCGTGGCCCGCAGCGTGTCGCGCACAGAATACCCTGCGACCGAGCGGTACGAGCGATCTACGGCAGGAGGGTGGAGCAAATCCTGGTCGGATATCTCCACGATAGCCTCACGTGGCACGATCCAGATGCTGTGGCTCTCCTGCCGCCTCGCATAGAACTCGCGGGCATAGAGGATTGCCATCTCGACATCAGGGGCAACCAGATTGCCCCCATGCTCGAAAGCCTTGCCCTCGCGGGGCTGTTGGAATATCTCGAATACTGGCACTTTGGTGGTTCCTGATTACGAATTGAATATCTATAACTTGTAATTCGTAACTGCCGCCTTCAGGCAGCTTTCCCTAACACTACGTCGCGCACCCACTGCGTATCAGCGTAAGCTACGCGGCGAAGGTCGAGGCGCTCCTGGCTTCTGGGGCCGTGACCTGTGACGACCATCTTTAGCTCGTTCCAATCAGGCTCGGTGTACTTCCATTCGTTGGCCTCGGTGTCAAAGTGAATATTCGGGTCGGGAAGCGTCAGGCCAAGCTCAAATATCTTGGGGATGTACTTGGCGAAGAACTCCTGCCGAAGCACCCCGTTATGCTTTGCCTTGATGCGGTAGTGCAGGTCGCGGTCCTTCTCAATAGGCGTGGGCGGACCGTGGAACATTACCAGCGGCGGCCACCAGCGATTCAGCGCTTCCTGGATCATCTCTTTCTGCTGCTGGGTGCCGTTCATCATCGTGATCACGATATCATAACCGTGCTTGATGTGGAAGCTCTCTTCCCAACAGATCTTCTGCATGGTGCGGGCGTAAGGCGCATAAGATGAATCGAGCAGCGCCTTCTGCGACTGTATAGCCGCCGCGTCCACTAGCCAGGCGATGATGGCAACATCGCCCCAGGAGTAGGTAGGGTAGTGAAAGACATTGTGGAACTTGGTTTTGCCGTCGAGAAGGTCCTGGAGCATATCTTCGCGACTCTTGCCCAGGTCTTCAGCTACGCGGTAAAGAAGCTCGGCATGGCCTACTTCGTCCTGCACTTTGGCGGTAAGAGCCAGCTTACGCTTGAGGGTGGGGGCCTTGTTGATCCACTCGCGCTCCGGCAGCACGCCCATCAACTCGGAGTTGGCGTGCATCTCCACGAACTTGAGAACCGCTTTGCGGTACTCGTCAGGCATCCAATCGCCCGGTTCTACCTTGCCGCCCTTCTGCACAAATGCGGTAAACTCTTCTATGTGGTTCTGGTCTTCCATTCGCTATCTCCTTTGTTATCTGGGAACTTGTACTGCGTAGTACGGGTTGCGTAATAAAGTCAGAGTAAAACAAGGATGCCCCACGTCCCCTACGCAGTACAAATCCTCTCCAAACCTCTCAAAATAAGCTCGCTGAAAACGTCCGCTACTTCGTCGGGCGAGAGTGGGCCGCCTGGATTGTACCACTGAGGGAGCCAGTTGACCGCCGACAGTACCAGCAGGGCGGCCATCTTAGGATTAGCAGGGGCGAAATCGCCTGAGTGTATGCCATCCTCAACCACCTGGCGATAGAGGCTCTCATACTGGTTGCGGCGTGCCGCGACTGATTGGCGGCGCTCTTCACCGAGGAACTTCCATTCATGGAGGAAGATAGTCGCGTCGGCAAGGTCGGCGGCTACCACGCCGATATGGGCGCGTATCATCGCACGCAGCTTCTGCGAGGGCGGTAGATTGGAGGCTACGATAGGCTCGACCGAGGCTAGAAACTGGTCGGCTGCACGGTTCACGATCTCCCAGAGCACGTCCTCTTTAGAGAGTATATGAGCATAAAGCGAACCGCCCTGGAGGTTAAGCTCGCGGGCAATGTCGCGCACAGTGGTGGCGTGGTAGCCACGCTCGCTGAAAAGCGACCGGGCCGTAGAATATATCTGCTCTTTTCTGTCTATCGCCATAATATCTCGCTGAAACTAACGCTTGTTAGGTTACCCGTTGATTATACTCGTTTTTATCAGGGGTGTCAATGGCGCGATGAGATGTAAGCTTTCAGCCTGGGAATGTAGAATACTATGAAGAGGGTGATAGCAACCTTACTTAACCCTGTAGGGGCGATACTTAAAGACAAAGAGACAAATGGGATAACAGGCAAGATGAGTGCAGCGTAGCGTGAGGCGCTGAGCTATAATCGAACCGTTCCGTGTATCTACAGTGAGAAGCTCAGAAGGCTGTGTCGTGCTGTTGCCTGGCTCTGGCAGAGGCAAACTATACACCTTGTATAGACTCCTCCCTGCGCGCGGGCGGTTATATACATGTAAAAAGTCGCGCGCAGTGAGTCGCAACGCGCTTTTCAGGAAAGTCGAGAACGGAACCTTCATGATCGTCAACAACTGTTGTGCCTACGGTGCGTGGCTAGCGGGGCCCAACGGCCGAGTCGTACATTGAGGGAGACTCGAGTGCGGAGATACCGCTGAGGAGCTTGACATCAGTCAGGGTATCGTAGGCGCGTACCCGAAGGTCTTGACCATCCAGGTATGCCAGAGCATTTTCTCCCAGGCTCACGGAAGGGCCACTGTAGAATCCCCGATCATTGAGTGTGAAGGTTGGGTTATAGATAAGCCTGGGTTGGACGCTATCATGGGCAAGGCTCGATAGCGGCAGCCCGCTCAAGGAGTACCCCATCGAATCGCCTCGATCACTTTTCCACTTGTCGCCGGAGAAAAGCAGGTACCCTCCGCGCAACGACATGGAATATAGCCAAGCCGGGGCTTCTATGTAGAGCACCTCAAGGCCTCCGCCGAGCTTCATGCTTATCAAGACCTCGCGATCTTGGGAAGGTTTAGGGCCACTGCTCAACCCTCCATAAGGGTAACCAAGCAATAGCAGACGATCATCACCGAGAAGCAGAGTGCCCCACTCCAGCGTGCTACTACCCGGCACCGTCACAGTGGACAGAGGGGTCTGCGGACTAGCGGGGTCGAGAAGGGTTACACGATTGGACCCACGTGTCCGTTGGGTCACCAACACCTTGCCCGCGAAAGGCCCGCGTTCAATGTAAGTAGATTGCAAAGGGCCGCTCAAAACCTGCATGTCGTAGGTCGGTACGTCAGGCTGCTCGGCCAGCACAACAGGCTGTTGCGCGCCTGTAGCATCCAGCAGCACCAGCGATAGCTCTAGAGGCTGATAGTCGCCCTTCGATGTGTAAGTGACTAACAGCACCTGCTTGCCATCGCTACTCAACTGCGCCTTCACGATCCCACCCTGGTAGCTATACAGAGTACGACGTCTGGCACCTGAGGCATCGGCCAGGTACACAGTCACGGCCGTGCTCTTGTCCGCGCCTATCTGCCAGTCAGCAAAGAGCAAGAGGTCATCGTAGGAGCTATCCAGGGTGAGCAAGGCCGGTTTGCTGAGTGCGCCGGTCAGGGTGAGTGTGGTAGGGGCGGAGCCATCGGAGGGCACATAGGTCAGGGGAGCCATTGAAGTCATCGCGTAATATACAGGAGTTAAGTTTCTATCCGATGTGTTAAACACATTCGCCGTGGCCCACGTTCCCTCTCTACCCCACAGAGCGAGTCCGTACTGGTCTAGTTTCACCGGGAACTGCGCCAACTTCAGTGTGCCGCTAGTGACCGAAGGGTCTAACCACGCCAGGGTCGCCACCCGCCCTTCCTTACTTTGCTCACCTGGCGTGCTCCCCTGGCCGGGGCGCGCAGCAGATGGAACCCAGCCCGGCCCCGGCACATCATAGACAATGCGATTGGGCTGGTTGCTGAACTGGAACTCGCTGTACAGGTCGCTGCCTTTCAGCCAGACCCAGCCGCTCTTTGCACGGTAGTACAGGCCTGGTGGGTTGGCACCAGGCCACTGCACCACATCGCCCAGCAGCGCCTCATCGTACACGTGTCCCTCGGTTACGCGCGCCATTTGCGGCAGGTCACGGTAGTCGGGTTGAATCTTGAGGGTGGCGCTTATCTGGCCGAAGGCATCAACCCACTTACCCTGGCTCGAGTACAACAAAGCCTGGTAATAACGTTTGTTACGCTCCTCTACATTGGCCGCGGCACGCTGGGCTAGAGAAGGGGCGTCTCGGTAGCCTCCCGCGGCAGCAAAGTAGGCCTCCGCGTCGTCCCAACGCTTTGCTGCGGCAGCCTGAGCGCCCAGGCGGTAGCTGTTCTGCATGCTCGTCTGCTGCCACCACTGCCAGCCCGCCCATCCAAGCACAGCAACCAGCAAGAGAGAGCCGAGGAAAAACTCGCGCAGGTGAAGAAACCTCCCCCCGCTGGATGGCTCAGGGTCGAGGTCTTCTATCGTGGAGACGTCAAAATCTTCAGGCAATCGAGACATAAGTTAACTCGCCTTTGCTTTACCCTGTAGTAAAGTATACAGATAAAGCAACGCCAAAGCCAGTGATGAGGTTAGAGCGAGACGGGGCCGCTTCACACGTCTATCCTACCGCCCGGGCAAGATTTTGGCGTAGTGGCGTTGGGCTGAGTAGGGAGAGGTCTATCTGCTTCGCGCCGTGAAAGGAGGCGAAGCGGCGCAAGGATGCTGATAACGCTGAGACAAAAAGCGCGTCATCAGCGATTCGCTCATCCTCCAGCCATAAACCTTCTATCCACAACACCTTCGATTTGCGGTCCAGCTTGGGGCTAAGGCGGCCTGCCAGGGCATCACCGAAGAGAATGGGCATTGTATAGTGGCCGTAGAGACGCTGCTCTACGGGCTTGTATACCTCCCAGATATAACTGAAGTCGAAGAGTGACTGGGTGCGCTTACGGTCCTGAATCAGGTTGTCGAGGGGAGCAAGGAGGTTAGCTTCCTGTTGAGAGCTCGCTTCAATAGGCCGCCAGGCATCAGGCACACCTCCCGCCGCGAGCGTTTCCATGATAGTGAGATCGCTTGAGGGAAAGTAGCACGGCTCTTTGCGGCCATGCACGGTAATGCTAGCTAGCTCCCCAAGTGACATTAGCTCGTCCAACCAGCGGCGAGCCTCTGCCGCGCTGATGGAACGGTAAGTGAGGAGCGACATCCAGCGCCGCCACTCTGACGCAGTGCCCAGCCCGGTGGCGCGCACGGCTTTGCGGGCGAAAAAGTGTTCCGCCTCGTCAAGGCCGGCTTCGTAGTCGTGCGGAGGAGGCGCTATGCCCTCGCGGAAGCCGTAAAGGCGCTCGAAACCCCTGCGACTGTGCGTCATCAGCTCGCCAATCGTCCAGAGGTAATAGAGAGCTACGCCTGTGTCTTTGCCGCTGCGGTAGCTCTCTACGCGCTGCTGCCCGGCCATATCACGGTTGCCAAGCGGCCCGCGCGCTCGCAACTCGCGCTTCACATCCTCAATGAGACCGCCATTGCGGGCTGCCCACTCAGCGCGACTTTGCACCTCACCGCGCCGCCTCATTACCGCCCGCCAGTAGGGTAGCTCAGCCATCGGGTAGATCATCAGTATGCCGCCGTAATCGAAAAAGCGGCGTTCTGTATAGAGGAGACTGTCGAGGTAAGCCGTATCGTAGTCAACCACACGGCTCCAGAGCACGAGGTCGTGGTTGCGGGCTACAGTGGTGATAGTATCCACCTGCACCGCCTCCAGCTCATGCACTGCCGTTTCGCTGCCCACTTTACCGAGCCACCGTCGCCCAGGCCAGAGTCCCTGCCTGCCAAGCAGGTAGCGCCGCGCGTTTTGTTTGGTTATTTCCATACTGTGATTTTAGCACAAATGATCTATGCTGTAAACAGGCAAGTTGAAACAGATTAGATGAAAAGCTCCTCCCCACACGCAGGCTGGATCAGGGCGGGGTTCTTCTGTAGCAAGATCATGAGGCGCTACAAGCTCAGCATGGAAAATGTTCCTGTAAGCCCATATGGGAAGGAGAGGAGTTCAGAGGCAAGGTCTGGGTTTCTAATAAGAGGAAGGCTAATTTTCCGGCTGTTTAACCCGCTTGACACTACTTATGCGTATGTTTATTGAGGCAAATATTCGAGGTGCGGTAAACATGGGCGTGAGGAGTTATGGGCAGCATATTGTTATCCGCAGCCTCTCAACTTTCATAAGCCGGCAGGAATTGATTGCTAAGAGGTGGTATAATGCGGTATGCACTCCACCGGAGGCATCACGAAAGGAGAAAAGCTATGGCAGGCTTAGGCGGGCCCGAACTGTTATTGATACTGGTTATTGTGCTAATAGTATTTGGGGCAGGCAGGCTGCCACAAGTCTTTGGCTCACTCGGCAAAGGCGTTAAGGAGTTTCGTGAGGCATCTGAAGGAAAGGATGAGACTACAAGCGCTCAGACGACCACAGTCACGACGGCTGCCCCGGTTGCTCCTGTGGTTCCCACCGCACCCACAAGCTCCACTGTTGCGACCAGCGCCACCGGCACACCTGTGGCTACAACGGCCTCTACGCCCATAGTTACCGAAGAGAAAATCCAGCAGTAAAGGTTGCTATTCGGGGCAGCGTCCTCGATAGAGCAGACATCGGTGGACAATAGCCTGCCGGCTGCTGCACGAAGAAGCAGCCAGCCGGCTATTGTAGTTACAACTTGCCTTTCTGAGAGACCACGCCGCGATCCGCCTTCAGCAGTGGCCGCACTGCGTTGAGCACTTGCTCAGGTGTGATAGCGCTCAAAGCCGGGCACCTCATGGCGCGTATCCAGCCGACAATAGTTATTCCCCCTACCAGAGTGAATTTACCGGCACAAGGCAAGCTGGAGCGGACGATAGCGTAATCTTCACCTTCTTTGCCACCCGGCAGCCAGGGCCTGTAGCTGCGGGGGTCGGTCGGCCCGTAGATGCCGACCACGCGGGTGCCCGCAGCTGTGGCGATGTGTATAGGGCTGGAGTCATTGCCGATAAAGAGCGAGCATCGCGCCGCCATCGATGCGGTCTCGCCCAGACTAGTTTGTCCAACAGCGTTGATGATAGGCGCTTTTGTGCGAGAGGCGAGATCGGCTGCCAGGTAGCCGTCGTCTTTGCCCCCCATCACTATAACGCGCGCTCCAAGCTCCTCGTGGAGACGGTCAACTACCTGCGCGAAACCCTCAACGCCCCAGCGCTTGTGCCCCCACAGCCCTTCGCCTCCCAGGTGCAAGCCGATTAGCGTTTCTTGCGGGCCCACATTGTATTTATCAAACCAGCTTTGCGCCCGCGCTGCTTCTTCGCCGTTCCAGTGTATGTGCAGGCTCATATCCTCTACCGGGATATCAAGCCTGCGCACAACGTCGGCGTAGTGCTCCACAGCATGGCGCTTGCGCCAGCCCCTGCCTGCCCAGGGCAACACCCACCAGAACCTCGGAAGATGCATCTCGGTGCGCTGTGGGATGCCGCTCAACCTTGTTAGCCACCAAATGTAGCTGCAAAACTCTACCGCAAGTTGAAACCGGGATCGGCGTAGCTTCCAGAATAGCTTCAGCACGCCTGTAATGCCGGGCCATGCCTCACGCGTAGGCCAGAGAAGAAATTCGTTTATGTCAGGGTTGGAGCGGAGTATACCGAGGTTGGTAGGGTAGACGAGGGCGGCGATATGCGCCTGCGGGTAGCGCTTACGGAGGGCATGTATGGTGGGCGTGGTGAAAAGTGTGTCACCGATAGGCAGCAGCAGCATTAGAAGTATGCGCTGTGGCTCTCGCCGGAGGCTAGAGGTCGGGGGGGCGTGGGTTATCATAGCGACGCAAGCAGCCACTGCCTATACGAACAAATCAAAGAACGGATACCCTCCTGTCACGAGGTTATACTCTCTCGTATCAGCGGCAAGAGCAGCGAATGCGGGCCGCCGTGCCCTCTTGAAAGCTCTGAGCCTTTCACTCGTAGTACCCACTTGCCGGGGCTGTCCAGATCGAGGGTGACAGCCCCAGTTTGCACGTCCGTTGTGTCGTGTACAGTGTAGCCATTGCGCGCAAGCTCCTCAATTGTGCGCTCGGAGGAGCGGTAGATAAGCAATTTGCCGGGAGCCAGCGCCAGCAAGTTCGCCGCGCTGAACCACTGCTCGCGCTGTTGGTCAATAGGGTCCATCCCGCCGCAGGGTATAGCTGTCAAATCTATCCCATCGGCTCGCAAGCTGCCAAAGAAATCGGCTGAACGGGTGGGGCGCACAGGCGCTTCGCCCAGTTCGGCACGCACCACATCTACCGAGGCAGGCCCGTAAGGCTCGAAGACCGGAGAATAGACCACGCACTCATCATGATTTATCACTCCCAGCACGCTGTCGAGGTGGTTGAAGCCCGCAGGCAACCGCAGCACGTAGATGATCATCGGCTTGCCCTGCTCGATGGCGTAGGCGCGCCATGCATCGGCTACCCTCTGCACCGACTCCAGACTGGTGCGCTGGCTCACCCCCACCACCAGCATATCCTCCCTGAGTTGCAGCACGTTGCCTCCCTCTAGCTGTAGATGAGGTGATGAGGCGACAGGCCAGGCGGGGTCGTTGATGCGAGCGTCAGCCCAGGTCCAACGCTGCGTTTCCTTGAACCTGGGGTGATTGCGCTGGACAAAGTCTAAAAGTAAAGGCTCGCGGGCGCGGCCTGGGGCAGCCATGCGGGCCAGCAAGAGGCGTTTATTCACAACCGTGCCAAGATCGCGCATGAACATCAAGTTGGGGAGAGGCGTCAGATAAAATAGCTGTCCCTCAACGTAGCGGCGCAGCGCGTCCACATCACCACTTTGTGCCTGATGAGCAGCACCGTTGCCATCAAGCTCAGGGCAAGGCGGTTGAGGAGACGAAGGTTCAGCCGCTCGCGCCTCGATTCCTTCGATCAGCTCCTCGGCCAGCGTCGCAAAGTCGCGCTCAGCGCAACGGCATTCTAAGCGATGTTGCAGGTAGTCAAACGACTCTAGCTGCTGTGTAGAGAGGGGTCCTGTAGCGCTGCTGTGGGAGAAAACGGCAGACAAGTTATAGGGAAGTGAGCCGGGCGCAGCGGCGTCAGGGTCGCCCTCCGGGTCGTGGGTATATTGGGACCAACCCTGCCCCTGGAACCAGCGCACCAACACCTCAAGCTGGCCGATCCTCTGCTCTACAGGCGGCATATCTGATTCCAGTCTGCACACCTGCGACAACAGAGCTTTACGCTCGCCATCTGAACTCTCGGCAAGGCTTTCAGCCAGCATTTGCCCGAAGTAGTAGACTTTCACCCCCAGGTGGTCCTGGAGCAGGCTTGTCAGCCAGTCGTGCTCCTGCTGGGCATGCTCATCGAAGAGGAGGTCGTCAAAGAGGAAGTAGTCGCGGGTAGAGGGGGTCATCCGCGCCAGTTCCCTGCCGGGACGGTGGGCGATTACCTCGCGCAATCGCCCGAACTCAGAAGTTACTTGTAAAGGCATAGTTCTCCACATCGTTGTGGGTAGGATAGTGCCTATTGCGTGATCTGATCACATCATATCCGGCGCTTCTATCCCTAACAACCCGAGGGCATTTGCCAGCGTTTGCTTGGAGGCGGCTGTCAGGGCTAGTCTGGCTTTTACCAGCTCGTCTGAGCCTGCTTTCAGCACAGGGCAGTTGTGATAGAAGCTATTGAAGGCGTCGGCTAGCTCAAAGCAGTAGGTGGCGATTATTACCGGCTTGTAGGCGTCGGCGGCGCGCACCACTTCTTCAGGCAGCTTGGCTATTAGCTCAAGAAGCGCTGTCTCATAGGCTGTTAGTGAGGCGAAGTTATAGCGCTCGCCTTCTCTGGGCAGAGCTTCTGCCGGGGCCTTCTCCAGCACGCGGGTAGCACGAGCATGCGAGTATTGCACATAGGTGGCCGACTGCGACTCCGGGTTAAGGGCTTGCTCCCAGACAAAGGTTATCACCTTGTTGTTGTCCTTGTCGAGCATCCCCATCTTGAGCGCGCCAAAGGCAACAGCATGCGCTATCGTGCTTTTCTGCTCCTCTGTCAAATTGCGCGGCTGCTCGGCTTCTCTGGCGTCTACCACTGCGCGCGCCCGTTGTAACGCCTCGTCCTCCAAGTCTTCGTACAGAGGCGCACCGCCACGGCGTGAAGAGATAGCGCCTTCAGGCGTGTTCACGAACTCGTAGGCTAACTGGTAAGCCTTCTCAGCCTGAGGAAAACCCCACAATTCGAGCACCTTGAAGACTTGCTGGAAATAGAGGGACTGCCGTGTATCAATCACGTAGATCGAGCGATCCACGTGCCAATCGTTGAACTTGATACGAGCCAGCTCAAGGTCTTTTGTAGCGTAGAGCGATGTGCCATCCGAGCGCAGCACCACCAGCACGCGCCACGTCTCTTTGGGCGTTACGGTGCCGTCCTTGTTGGCCCTGTACAGTTCTTTGTGATACTTCCGGCTCAGTTCTGGGTGGGCACGCAGTTGGTCGTCCACTCGTACTATCACCGTCTCACCCTGAGCGCGATGGTCCTCGGCTATCCCCATCTTTATAAGCTCGTCTACCACCTCTTTGCCTGGTTCTTCTACTTCGCTCTCGAAGAACCAGGTAGCAAAGCTCACATCTAGGTCGCGGAATATGCGCTCAAGGAGGTTCAGGCTCCACCGGCGCGTCTCACTCCAAAGAGCTACTAGCTCAGGGTCTTGAGCATCCCAACGGGCAAATAACCCCTTGATCTCAGCCTGCCATCGTGGTACCTCATCCCACCACCCGCGGTGAGCGTCCAACAGCTCATAATCCCGGCGCAACGCCGCGAGAGGATCGCTTTGCGGCTGCAAATCATCCTTTAGCGGCTGAGTTACCAGGGAACCTGCCTCCACCATAGGCGCCGGCTGCACGCTGGCCGCTTCTCTATTCGAGGTGTCCAGGGCAGAAGGTTGAGCTACCAGGGCGCGGCCAAGAGCGTCCCACAAGTTGAGCGCTATATGGTCTCTGGCTGCCAGCACGCCCTTCCAGTCAGGCCCTTCCCGCGCGAGAAGGCTGTCGGACAACTCTTTCACGTAGGGGGCATCATCAGGGTCGGTGTCGCCCATAGCCTGAAGCGCAAGGTAAAGCTGGGAGGCCACAGCCGGATCGGCTTTGGCGGAATCGCTGATCAGCTCTGTTACATATTTGCGGTATTCCAGCCGCGCCGTGGCTTCGACGTAGAGCTGCTCAAGCCATGCACCCTTGTTGGTGGGAGGCTCCTCGCCTTTGTGGAAGTTGAGGTAGCCCCACAAGGTCCTGATGACGTGCATACCGATGTCGCCGATGTAGGTCACGCCAACTGTGTCAAAGCCCGCGCACTTCAATATATTGAAGATGGCGGCCCCAAGCACCACATTTCGCAGGTGGCCGACGTGCATAGTCTTATGTGTGTTCAGGTTGGCATACTCCACCATGACCCGCTCGCCACGATCAGGCCAGCAGCCGTAGCCTTTGCCCTGCGACAGCACCTGCGCGATTACTCGGTTGGCGTACCACTCTTTATCTACGTAGAAATTGATATAGCTGTTAACTGCCTCTACACGCTCTAACTGTGGCAGCCTGGGTATAGAGGCCGCCACACGCTCAGCTATCTCCTGTGGACTGCTTGTTCCGCCAACTGCGCCCCCAGCACGGCGCAGTTGGAAGGCCACAGCCGACCCGAACCCCCACGCCTCAGCCAGCGGTATAGGGCGCAAAGTAAGGTCCAGCCCCTCGGCATTGTAGCCAAGCGAGCTTATTGTATCGGCCAGAGCGCGCTTGATCTCGGCCTGCAAATCGCCCGATGGCGAAGCATTCATAGTATTGGTGCTCTCTATCATCCTACCTTGCTCGCACTTTTAGTACATCTGTAGTAACTACTCAGCCTAGATATCTTCAACATTTAGGCCGAACTTGGCTCATTAGAACAACATATTGTGCCAGTGGCCTTACTCAGCAGATATAGCCCGCGAAATGGTCGTCAGGAGCAGCTTTCAAGTGGCCGAAAATCACAAGATGTTGTGTTTGAACTCGGCATGGAAGCGTCATACTGTAGCTGAGTAGTTACCATCTGTAAATATAAATCCCATTATACGCGCCCCCGTGTGCGGGGGCAAGGCACACATGGGGATTGCCACACGGCTTTCTTTCCTCAGCGAGACTCCTGCCAGGCTTTTACTCTTATCAAAACAAATACAACAGCAGCCCAACACTGCTGTTGTATTTGTTTTGATCACAACCAGGTCCAGGTTCCCCAGAAAAGCTCACCCCCCACAGTCCTGGCCGTAGAGCCCGACAAGGTAATTCCTTGCGCCTTGCGCGTCGAAACTAAGTTGAAGCTGGACATCGTAGCCATTGAAGCCCCTCAAGGAGTTGCTAACGTCCTCATCAAGACTGCCGGCCCGATAGTCCCCGGCGAGCGCGTCCGGCCCTTCCAACAATACCCAGGAGGAGAGTCCATTCAAGTAAGCGCGCAACTCCTCTTCTATGCTACAGTTAGACTGCTTTGCAATCACCCCTGTGGTCACGTCATAGGCATGCGTAGCTTCGTGCGCCAGAACACTGGCTAATGAGGCGACCGAGGCATTGCGCTCGGACTCCGGCACCACTATAACGTATGGCCTTGAGCGGCTGCGGGTGCTGACGAAAGCCCCTGCTACCCCTTGCTCGTTTATGTTGGAGAACTCCACGACCACGCTGTTCTGAACTATCACGGCAGCTACCCACCTGAACTGCGGGGTGCGCGCCAGTGCCTGTACAGCGGGCAGGAGGTCGCTGTCTACTAGTTGAGCGAGCTTAGGAGAGTCGCTCAAGTCGGCATCTGCGGTGGGGATGGAGCTGCCGGGCAGTAAGACACGCGCTAACGGATTCAAGCCCACCATCTGAGCGTACTCCACACCTAGCAAGCCGAGCTGAACGTTGTGTACCGGGCCAAGCTCAGGGTGCCACTCGAAACGGTTGCGCTCGAAGTATTGCACCGTGTACTGCCGCCCATCGGTGGGGCTGGTCTCTATTACCTCTTCCGAGATGGGATAACCGAAGACCGCCAGGCCGCCGTTGTTCTGCCAGTAGGTGAGAAAAGCGTTCGCCAGGTTATGCCCGGTCTGAGTGAAGTAGAAGGAGGATGGGGTGATGCTTGCCGCGATCCCTGGCGAGAAATTCAAGCTACGCGCCTCCGAGAGAATAGCTCCCAGCCTGGTCAACAGCACCTGCTTGCCCGGGTCAGTTGATATTTCGGGGTGCCACTCCAACCGTGCACGCTCCAGATACTGCACTGTTATACCATTCTCTACCAGAGCCTCGGTGATGGGCAACCCGAAGACGGGCGTCGCGCCGTGGCTCTGCCAGTACTGGTAGAAGATGCCGCGCAGGAAATGGGCCGTTTGCGGGAAGTACTGGAAGTCGCCCCGGCTCACGGCGGCAAGCGCAGGCACAGGCGCATCGGCGGGAGAATCGCCCTGCTGAAGCTGCGGGGCGGATATAAGAGCACCGGGTGCGTAGACCTGAGCCGCAGCACGTCCAGCGGGCCACGACCCCAGTATCGCCATAGCAACCACTATGGCTAAGAAAATAGCACGCAAACGGCGCGTGCGATGGAGAGAAGCAATGTTCATATAGTTGATCCTTTCTATGGTATTATACCAAAATGCAACCAGGAACCAGGGTCATGTAATGGCTATCAACCCCCATGATGGAGGCAAAACAGAGTGTTAGTTCTAACAAACGCCCGGCTAATTGACGGTACAGGCTCTAACCCCAAAGAAGGGGTTACGGTCATCATAGACGGCGAGCGCATAGCTTCGGTGCGGGAAGGCCAAAACAGCCCCCAGCGTGAAGATACTGCGGGCACCAAAGTAATAGACCTGAACGGGCGAACATTGCTGCCGGGCCTCATCAATGCTCATATGCATATTATGATGGACGCGGGACCCGACCCGATTGCCACGCTGGGCCGCAGCACCCTGGCTGCCGTCATGCTTGAAGGTGCGCGGCGTGGCGAGAGGATGCTGCGGGCAGGCATCACTACTGCCCGCGACCTCGGCGGCTTCAAATATGGCGAGCTGGCGTTGCGTGACGCTTTCGCGAGAGGCGATTTCCCAGGCCCACGCCTTCTGTGCGCCGGTAAGTTAATCACTATGACGGGCGGGCACGGCTGGACTATAGGGCTGGAGGTGGATGGCGCTGACGAGGCGCGTAAAGCTGCTCGCGAGAATCTGATGCGCGGCGTTGACTGTCTAAAGCTGATGGCTACGGGAGGTGTGCTCACACCGGGCGTGGAGCCGGGAGCGGCGCAGCTTACTGAAGAAGAGATGCGGGCAGCCATAGACGAAGCTCACAAAGTGGGCAAGCACACCGCCAGCCACGCCCAGGGCACAGAGGGGATCAAGAACGCTATCAGGGCAGGCATAGACACCATAGAGCACGGCATCTTCCTCGATGATGAAGCAATCGAGATGATGGTAGAGCGTGGAGTGGCGCTCGTGGCGACCCTCGCCGCGCCGTACCGGATCGTAGAGGCTGGGGAGCGCGCAGGCATACCAAAATACGCCGTTGAGAAATCCCTGCGCGTACTGGATGCCCACAGACAATCCTTCGAGTGGGCGGTTCAGGCGGGGGTAACTGTGGCGGCAGGCAACGACGGCGGCACGCCGTTCAACCCGTCAGAGGACCTTGTAACCGAGATTCGCCTTATGTCGGAGGCTGGCCTGGGCAATATGGGCGCGATCCGAGCGGCCACACATGGCTCCGCCCGCGCAGTTGGCCTCTCAGAGGAAACAGGCACGCTCCAGGTGGGCAAGTACGCTGATTGCATTGTGCTGGCGGATGGGGCGGACCCACTGGCGGATATAACTTCACTTGGAAGAATAGATCGAGTTATCCAGCGCGGTAAGATGGTGGCATCTCCTTAGCCATACAGCCTAAAAGTTAAGTTCTTATTAGAAAAGAGGGCCAAACGGCTATTGTATGCGCCGTTCGGCCTTCTTTTTGCTTCGTATTAGCATACAGGCGCAGACCCTGACCCGCATAAGCCCATGGGCAGGAATAGAGAGCGGCTACCTGCGCAAGCGAGGCAGAAGATTCCTGCTTACACACCCACAATACCAGAAAGAGGAAAGCAAATTTATGAGAACTATGCCGAAAAGACAACCGTTGAGCAAGATGGCAGGGATAGCAGTCCTGTTGATCATAACGGCGATGACCCTTGCTGCATGTGGCACGACGGAAACGCCCACCGTAGGCACAGGCGCAGAACTGAGTACGGCCACAGTTGACACAACCGCAACCGCCAACGCAATGGCGAGCGCCACCCCGGACCTGAGTGTGATCGGAACGGACACCCCTAGCA